>NZ_JBHMIY010000045.1:0-22666 GCF_042436595.1 Clostridium sp. MT-14 | reverse complement strand
GGCATCGAACCTAAAATAACAAGGACTATTCATCTCCAACTTATACAAGATAGGAGAATTACGCCCTTTTTGTTAAATCACGCTCTTTCAAAAATCATAAAACAAGCCAAAAATATTGACAATAAACTGGATAAATTGTTTTAGAATATATACATCTGAATGCGGAATACTATATCTGAATAATAAGGAGGAGATAATCATGAAGCTAATTGCTATAGGAGATGCTGCACCAAACTTTTCATTAGAAGACAATCACCATCAGCTTATAAATTTATCAAATTATAGAGGTAAAAATATACTGCTTTCCTGGCATCCTCTTGCTTGGACACCTATATGTACAGATCAGATGAGATCACTTGAAAACAGCTGGGATAGTTTTCAAAAGTTAAACACGATACCCTTTGGCATAAGTGTCGATGCACAGCCGTCAAAAAAAGTATGGGCAGCTGCACTTGTACTTGAACATCTAAGCATTCTTGCCGATTTCTGGCCCCATGGTAAAGTCACTCAGGATTATGGGCTGTTTGTTGAAAAAGACGGTACATCCCAAAGAGCAAATGTACTAATAGATCAAAATGGCATTGTAACATGGGTTAAAGTATATCCACCAAATCAATTACCTGATATAAATGAAATTTTTGAGATATTATCCAATATGCAGCTGGCTGTAAAATAGTTATTTGCAACAGAATTAATGCTTACGGTGAAATCTTCACAGACATACAGGTGATTTACGTAAGCATTAGATTTTTTCTCCATCAAACAATTATTGAATTCAAAAACATAACTATCAGTGTTACTCAACTAAAACTGCCGTCCCTGATGCAGTTACCATAATCATATTTCCACCTTGTCCCAGCACCTCATAGTCAATATCCACACCAATGACTGCATTGGCTCCAGCTGCAGATGCCCTATCCTCCAATTCCTTCAACGCTTCTTCCCTTGCCTGTATGAGCTCTCCTTCATAAGATTTTGAACGTCCTCCAAAAAAATTGGTAAGCCCTGCAGCAATATCTTTGACAAAATCAACACCGGAAATCACTTCACCAAAAATAATTCCCCTGTATTCCAGGATTTTCTTTCCTTCTATGATGTTTGTAGTCGTAACAATCATTTTTTTCATCTCCTTATTTTAAAATCAGGTATTTATTTTGATTATTTTTAGATTAATTCTCAATAGAGCTGTGTATCAGGATCATAACATATTTTCCCCAAGAAATCCATGTATATTCTCTTTTATTATTCCAATGCACCAATGATAGCCACAAAAAAACTCAAGGTTACTTACCTTGAGTTTTGATATAATCATGTCGTTAACATGAACTTCCACATGTAGCTATTGCTCCCAGTGTCGCATTGTTGATAGCAAGTGTGCCAACGGTAACTGCACTAGTAACAGTTGCAACTACAGTATAGTTACAGCAGTCATCAAAACAGTTGCAATCACAGTCACAAACGAAAAATGAGAATGTCTCGCTGGCAACTAATGCCACCAAGTCAAAAGTTGATGCCGGTCCTACAGGAATGGGGTTAACTTGATTTCCACACTGTTTAAATACTTGGAAACTTACAGTTCCAGTAAAGGCAACAGCTGCAACAAGATTACTGGAAAATTCAAGCTTAACACATGGATCTTTCAATCCCTTGGTATTTAATGTTAAGGACGTAAGGGTAAAAGTAGTACCCAAAACCGTAGCAGCAGGTAACGTAGTTGAATTAGGGCAACTGCATTTTACAATAGTTGTACAATTCGTTTCTTTTTTTATATTATTACATGGATCACAGTTGTCTTTATAAGATCTAGACATATAATTCATAAACAAAATCCTCCTTTTTAAAATAAAGCAAAAGTATTTATAAATGTAATTGACAATTTTGTCATTGGCTTCTACTATAATATATGATGTGGTGAAAAAAAGGTGCTGGTAGTTAGGATTATTTCTCCATTTTCAATATCGATTACAAATCATCTTGAAAATTTAAAAAATAAAAAAGCCAATGTAGAACCATCAGCTTTTTATCCTTAAATTTTATATCCGCAGTTCATTTTTTTATGAATTTTTCTTCAATAATTTAACTGCAAAATCCTCTGCTGCTTTCATATCATTTTCATTGGGCCTTCCCTTAGCTATACCTCCAAAAATTTTGAATGGTCCGAAAGTATCAAAACCCTTGCAGGCAAAACTTCCGATCACATCAAAACCCTTGCTTTCAAGTATACTCTTGAGTGAATCGTTATAGTTTTCTTTACCCTGTCCACTGGTGGAAAAAACAAATGCCTTTTTATTTTCAACTTTTTCAAAATGTTCCACCAAATTTAATATGCTTTTATGAAACTTGCCATAAAATATTCCGGAACCAAACCCTATCAAATCATACATGTTGAATTGATCTGTATTTACTTCCTCTGCCTTCACTAATTTTCCTTTTAGAATACCGTTAATTCCAAGAGCAATTTTTTCTGTATTCTTATGTTCCGTAGATTTATAGATTATCAAGCTGTTCACTACATGTCAATCCTTTCTTAATTAAAAATTAATTGATAATTTGTAATATCCTAACACTTTTAGGATTCATTACATATTATGTATTAGTATATTATGTAGAGGTGATTTCATGAGCAATATAAAACCTGAAACTTTCGATTTTAAATCAGTTAAAGGCATTACGACAAAGCAGTTAGACGAACATTATAAATTATATCTAGGTTATGTAAACACGCTGAATAAAATCTGGAATACTACCTATATAGCTGCCAACTATGAAGACAGCAATTCAACCTATTCAGCAATGCGAAGTCTTAAGCGCGGTGAAACATATGCCCTGGATGGTGTAAAACTTCACAATCTCTATTTTGAAAACATGACTGGAGGAAGCAACACCCCCCAAGGTCCCATCTTCGATGTCATAAAAAATCAATTTTCTTCTTATAATACTTTTATATCCTATTTTACAAACGTAGGGCTATCCATTAGGGGCTGGGTGGTATTATCAATTGATTCTCTCGATAATAAGCTTCATATAATAGGAAGCGATTCTCATGACAACGGAGCAGTGTGGTTATCATGCCCAATACTTGTGATGGATGTTTATGAACATGCCTATTTCATGGATTTTGGAACAGACAGGAAAAAATATATTTCTACATTTATTCAAAATATAAACTGGAGAGTTCTAAACAACAGATTTAAAAAATATATTTCTTCAATGCAGTCTATGAATATACAACCCTTCAGACATTGTCCCTTTAGATATTTTTAAAAAATTCTATAACTAAAAAGTACTTACCCCGCAGTCTTAGAAATTCAGTTTCATATAATAATTCTATGGCAAATTTAATATCTGTTCTTTATTTTCCTTATACTTAACAATTTTTGTTTTACTTTCTCTTCGAAACCCTCATCAGATGGAAAATAATACTGTCTATTCTTTAAATTATCCGGCAGACACTGCATGTCTGTCGTTTTTTCCTTAAAATCATGGGCATATTTATAACCTTTTCCATATCCCAAATCATGCATCAGCTTAGTAGGAGCATTTCTGAGATGCAGCGGAACACCCTGGGAAATAGTATCAAGTGCATCTTTTTTGGCACTGTTGTATGCCCTGTAGAGAGAATTTGACTTTGGAGCAGATGACATATAAACCACGGCTTCCGTAAGATTTACACTGCATTCAGGCATTCCTATGAAATGAACTGCATTATATGCGGAAACTGCCACTTCCATGGCCCTTGGATCCGCCATTCCTATATCCTCCGAGGAAAAACGTATTATTCTCCTTGCAACATAAAGCGGATCTTCCCCCGATTCTAGAATTCTAGCCAGCCAGTAGATGGCCGCATCCACATCACTATTTCTCATGGATTTGTGTAGTGCTGAAATAAGATTGTAGTGTTCTTCTCCATTTTTGTCGTATAGCAGTGTTTTTTTGTTTATACACTGCTCAACAGCTTCTTTAGTTACATTGGAGGTACCCACATTGTCAATACAACTCATTATGACAATTTCCAGTACATTCAGGGCACACCTCGCGTCTCCATTTGCGTATATGGCTATGGTTTTAAGCATATCATCTGTGATATTTACTTTTAAATAACCAAAACCTCTTTTATCTTCTATTGCCCTCTTCAACAGGCTGACAATATCTCCTGTATCAAGAGGATGAAGTACAAAAACCCTGCACCTTGAGAGTAGTGCAGAATTTATTTCAAAAGAAGGATTTTCCGTAGTGGCTCCTATGAGTATGATATTTCCCTTTTCCACATGGGGAAGAAAAGCATCTTGCTGTGCCTTATTAAATCTGTGAATTTCATCTACAAAGAGAATTGTCCTGATACCCATTCTTCGATTTTTTTCAGCAGTTGTCATTACTTCCTTTATTTCCTTTATACCTGAAGTGGCAGCACTGAAATTTATAAATCTGGCTTTGGTAATAGAAGCAATTATCCTGGCCAGAGTGGTCTTCCCAACTCCAGGAGGTCCCCAGAATATCATTGAACTTATATTGTCTGTATATATTAGATTCCTGAGTATTTTTCCCTTCCCAAGTATATGCTGCTGTCCAATATATTCTTCCAAACTTCTGGGCCTTATCCTCTCAGCCAGGGGAGAAGATACATTTTTATCAAACATTGAATTCTGTACATAATCCATATTAAACACCTGCATTTTTAATTTTAATATAAATAGCCTCACACATACATTATACCTTAAATTCAATCCACTTTCCTAATATAGTACACAGCATAGATAACCACAGCTGCCCCAAAAACCTGAAGCAGAGTCACTGATTCTCCCAATACAAAAAAGGAAAGCAGCATGGCAGTAGGTATTTCCAGATTTCCTATTATTGAAACCTTTAAAGCTCCTATATCTTTTATTGCAGCATACAATAGAGTCAGCGGTATTATCCCACAAAACACAGCTAAAATTATAATACATATGACGAGTTTAATGCTAAACTCCCTTTGAAATAGAGCTGCTGGAGAAATAAAAACTATCAGTGACAAAAACGAAAAAACAATCGAATAAAAATTCACAGTAAGTGAATTTAAGCTTTTCATTTTTTTCTCCGAATATATATTCATAAAAGCATAAAATACTGCGGACAAAATCCCAAATACACAGCCTTTCACAGAAAATGAAGCCAATTTATTTACTAATCCCAAAGTTAAAAAACATCCTATAAATGCCATGACAACAGCAAAAATCTTTTTAGAACCAAAACTATTTTTTTCAACTAGAGAAGAGTAAAAAAAAACCATTATAGGATAAGTATAAAGTAATATGGTAACCATAGAAACGTCTAGATAGTTAAATGCCTTATAGTAAAAAACTGTCATGAGCGTATCACCTAGTATTCCCAAAACAGCTGTATGATAAAGTTCCTGTCTATTTATTTTTAAAATATTTTTATCTACAACTGATATGGTAAAAAACATAACCGGAATAGCTACCATGTATTGTAAAGCCAATATACTTATGGAATCCATGCCCTCTGAAAAAGTAATTTTTACTATAATACCACAGCTTCCAAATAATACAGCTGATAATACAGCATATAGGTATCCTTTTCTCATGCAGCATCTCCTTGTATTTAAATTTTCATATAAGATATCCTATTTTTAGTCCATTTCAAGAATTTTTGGAAATCTCTAGTTGAAATAACCAGTGTTGCTGTATTTACATTTGGATGAAACCCCACTCTTTCCGCTTTGAATATATCATTATCAATTATTGCTCTCACGCATTTGTCATCATCATTAATCAGTCCAAAAGGGCTTACAGATCCGGGTTTCAACCCTAAATACTTTCCCAGTCTTTTCTCTGAAGCAAAAGACAGTGGAGTACTTCCTATCTGTTTGGATAATTTTTTTAAATCTGCCTGTTTTGAATCTTCCAAAACTACAAGATAATGAACATTTCCCTTTCTATTCCTGAGAAAAAGATTTTTGGTATGATCACCTGGAATATGTATATCCAAACTATTCACATCTTCTACAGTATAAACTGGCTTATGGGTATACTTCTCATATTCGATACCTATTTCATTTAAAGTATCATATACTTTTTGCTCACCTTCACTAATCATTATAAACGCCTAATTATATTGATAAATATAATAGACTTTCTCACCTTCCCTTCTTTTATCATATAAGATATATTTTAATATTACTTATTATAATATCATAAGAAACCTGTTGTTCAAAATGTATTCACATTTTTTGTGGATTAAAAATAATATTTATAAAAAACTGCAGTGACAAAATCTAACTGCAGTTTTCATAAGCATTGACAAAATCAATCAACTATATTTCCGGGACTAAGAATTCCATTTGGATCAAACGTCTTCTTTATTCCCTCCATGATTTGAATCTCCCGTTCACTAAACTGAATGCCTAAATGTTTCTTTTTTGTTTTTCCGGTCCCATGTTCTGCTGTTATTGTACCGCCGTACTTTATTGCCGTCTTATATATTTCCACCATTAACTCTTCATAATAGGAAGGTATCTTGCCATTTTCACCCATGATGAAATTATGAATATTTCCATCGGCAATATGCCCCAGAGATACTATGTCATTATTATATTTTTTAGCCAATGCAGCTATGTCATCAAAGAAATCCGGTACACTTGAAGGAGGAACAGCTGTATCAAGTACATCTGCCAATACTTCCTTATAAGAATCATAGGCAGCACTTCTTATCTCCAGGATATTCCTCTGTTCCTTTGCAGTTTCTGCTATAATGCTGTTAACTGCATTGTGTTTTTTACATATATCAACAATCTTTTCACTGTTTGAATACAGTTCATCTTCGGTGTGTTCATCCAGCACAAACATCAAATCTATGGAACCTTCGGCAGCAGGCCAGGTAGTACCAAGCTTTTTTGCAGTCTTTACAGCAGCTGCCCTATCCATATACTCTACCGCCAGCGGTAAAATACCTTCCTGAAGTATTTCCGGTACTGCATCACAGGCTTCTCTCCTGTTATTAAATGAAACCAGAAGTGTACCAGAATACTTATTTACAGGGTAGAGTTTCAAAGTCGCCTTCGTAATGATTCCAAGAGTTCCTTCACTGCCAATCACCATATGAAGCAAATCATAACCCGCATTATTTTTTATGAGCTTACCACCAAGTGTAACTATTTCACCTGTCGGAAGAACAACTTCCAGTGCCTTTACGTGATTTCTCATGATTCCATGTCTCACAGCCTTTGAACCTCCAGCATTTGCAGCAACCATTCCTCCTATTTGTGCCCCTTCATCCCCTGGATGTATAGGGAAAAACAATTTACTGTTTTTACTTAAGAATTCCAGCAGACTACCTAAAGTAACTCCTGATTCAACAGTTATCATTAAATTCTTTTCATCTAGTTCAACAATACTGTTGAGCCTTTCAAGTGATAAAACAATACTCGGTTTTATAGGTATAGTTCCAGCACACACTCCTGTAGCTCCACCTCTGACAGCCACAGGCATCAAAACCTCATTGGCATATTTTAATATTTGAGATATTTCTCCCGGCGAACCAGGTTTAACTACTACACAATCTTTTGACGCCTCTGGTCTCAATAAAGGTTCTGTCTCATCATAAAGATAACTTTGCATTTTAGATAGTTCATCTACAACCCAGTCTTCTCCTACAATTTGCCTTAAATTTTCAATCACTTTGTTTTTCAACTCTATTGCCCCCTATTTTAATGAATCATTCAATTAAATTATATTCCTTAAAAATTCCCATATACTTCAATGCTTGTACAATTTATATAGGTTTTAAATCGCAAATTTATGTAAACGTTATACATATAAAATATACACTATCAATATTTTACATATATTCGCTAAAAGTTAGTTTACTACAAATTTTTGGCAATGTCAATAAATATTATAAACATTCAGAAATTTCGTATTTGACCCATGGCGTATTTTTAAAATATCCGTAGATATTCACATATATTTTATTGCAATAAGGTTATCAGGCATATTTAAATTTTGAATTTATGACAATTTCATTTTATAATAGATTTTATATACAGGTGAAGATAGAAAAAAGTAATAAATAGTATCATAAAGAGAAGCAGTGGTTGGTGTAAACTGTTTGATATAATTTATGAAATACATTCTTGAACCGCAGGCTGAAATTTCTAATAACTAGTAGGCTGAGCCGTTTAACTTGCGTTAAGAGTAAGAGATAAACAATAATTTGTTTCTGAAATAGGGTGGTACCACGATTAAGCTTCGTCCCTTAATCGCAGGTGCTTTTTTTATTACCACCTTGAAAGTTTCAGAAATTCACTTTATTGCTTAACTAGGGTGGTACCACGACTGCTTCGTCCCTTGGCCAGGGGCGTTTTTTTATTGTTCAATTATAAATGAACAGCTGACAATGCACAATTTAATTAAACTACAAAACTTTAGAATTCGATATTTGAATTTATATTAAGAGGGGGTCATAAAATGAATATATCGCTGATAATCATAATTCTATATATATCAATGCTGTTTATAATAAGTTTTTTTGCTAGAAAAAAGGCTCTAAAAGGGGGAGAAAGTTATACTCTTGCAGGAAGACAGCTAACTACTCCCCTTGTAACCTGTTCACTAATAGGTCTTGCCATAGGTGGAGCCTCTACCATAGGTGTTGCAGAACAAGCTTATGACATAGGTCTATCTGCAGGCTGGTATAACGTGGCCTGGGGTACTGGAGCCATTTTGATGGGATTCCTAACAGCGGGAAAATACAGAGAGTTCAATGTAGCCACTGTCCCTGAATTATTTGGAAAATTCTATGATGAAAAGGGAAGAATTGTCTGTGTTATATGTCAGATAATTATTCTCGTAGTAATTGTATCCCTTCAATACATTGCAGGAGGATCCATTTTATCTTCACTGCTTCCTGAAGTATTCACATTGAAAACAGGTATGGTAGTTAGCGCCTGTGTATTTATAGGAATAACCTTCATAGGAGGAATGTGGTCTGCAGGATTATGTAATATGTTTAATGTTCCCATAAAATATACGGGAATTATACTATGCACCCTGCTGGCAGTAGCTTCCAGAGGAGGATTTGAAAATATAAAATTACAGCTTCCTCAAAATATACACTATTTCAGTCCTGTAGAGGGTACTGGCATATGGATAATTTTAAGCTGGTTTCTCATTATGATCACACAGGTTATGTCCATGCAAGGGCCTGTACAATTAGCTTTTGCCGCCAGGGATTCAAAAACCGCAAAAAGAGGATTTATAATAGCAGGGCTTCTCATGATTCCAATAGGATTTTTATGTGCTTTAATAGGCATAGCAGCTAAAACTTCTTTTCCCAATGTGAGTGCAACTCTGGCTCTACCTAAAATGATACTGTCTCTAAATCCCATAGCTGCAGGTTTGACTTTGGCAGCTCTCTGGGCCGCAGATGTATCTACTGCTTGTAATTTACTTTTGGGGGCATCTACGTTGTTTACCCAGGATATATACAAATCCTTTATAAATCCAAGAATAAAAAGTGAAAAGCTCATAGTAATGAACAAGACATTTGTAGTTTTAATAGGTATATTGACATTTATATTAGCTTTGTCCATGTCAGGCATATTAAAAACTATATCGATAGGTTTAAGTCTCTGTACAGCCTTTACCATAGTATTTTTATTTACCATATTCATGCCAAGTCTATGTAGAAAGAGTTCCGCTTTTTATACTACTTTAACAGGTATTATAGTGTTATTATTATGGGAAGCTATACCTTCTTTTAGAATTTTTCCACATGTAATATTTATGGAATGGCTGACTTGCCTCTGCGCTTTTCTGTTAATATCCATATTGGACAAAAGGACTATATATGTAAATACTAAATCTGAATCGGTCGGAAATATCATGTAATTTAAACTGAAATAAAAGCTGCAGTAAAATCTATTTATCTGCAGCTTTATTTTATCACAGAGATTAGGCTTACATAAATCCAATAATTACTTGTTCAAAGATATCAATCCATTATAGTTCCTGGGTTAAGAATTCCATTTGGATCAAATGCATTTTTTATATTTTTCATAATTTCAATTTCCCTTTCAGTAAACTGAAGGGGCATATGCTTCTTTCTCGTCTTTCCAGTACCATGCTCTGCAGTTACGGTACCTCCATACTTTAAGGCAGTTTTATACATCTTTTCTTTTAATTCCTCGTAGTAAGAAGGCAATTTGCCATTTTCACCCATGATAAAATTATGAATATTTCCATCGGCAATATGTCCTAAAGACACGATATTGTTGTTATATTTTTCAGCAAGAGCTGCTATATCATCAAAGAACTCGGGAACCGTTGATGGAGGCACTGCTATATCAAGTGCATCCGATATATTATCCTTATAAGGCCCATAGGCATTGCTCCTTATTTCAAGAATATTTCTCTGCTCCTTTGCAGTCTCAGCTATAATACTATCCACCGAATTGTATTTTTCACATATCTCTACAATCTTTTCACTATTGGAGTACAATCCATCTTCTGTAGGCTCATCCAACATGAATATCAGATCCACAGAACCCCCATTGTCTGCAGGCCATTTGCTGCCAAGCTGCTGTGCAGCTTTTTCCGCCACAATCCTATCCATATATTCCACCGCCAGCGGAGTAATGCCATCCTGCAGTATTTTAGGAACTGAATCGCAGGCTTCCCTTCTCGTATTAAAGGAAACTACAAGAGTGCCCGTATACTTGTTTTTGGCATAGAGTTTCAAAGTGGCCTTTGTAATGATTCCCAGCGTTCCCTCACTTCCAATCATCATGTGGAGCAGATCATAGCCCATATTGTTTTTTATAAGCTTTCCTCCAAGGTTAACTATTTCACCTGTTGGAAGGACTACTTCCAGTGCTTTCACGTGATTTCTCATGATTCCATGCTTTACGGCTTTCGTCCCACCGGCATTTGTGGCAACCATCCCACCTATTTGTGCCCCCTCATCTCCTGGGTGTATAGGGAAGAACAATTTGCTTTCACTTCCCAGCACCTCCAACAGATCTGCCAAAGTTACCCCTGCTTCAACAGTTATCATCAGATTCTTTTCATCCAGCTCAACAACCTTATTGAGCCTTTCAAGAGACAGAACTATTCCCGGCTTTATCGGTATGGCTCCACCTACAACTCCTGTACCTCCTCCTCTTGTAGTAACAGGAATCAGGTTCTTGTTGGCATATTTTAATATTTCAGATATTTCTTCCGGCGAACCGGGTTTAACTACCACAGAATCTTCTGATGCCTCCGGCCTCAACAGCGGTTCAGTTTCATCATATAGATAACCCTGCATCTTAGACAAGTCATCCAACACCCAGTCCTCTCCTACAATTTGCACTAAACTTTCAATTATTTCATCTTTCAATGTTATTGCCCCCTTTTTATGAATTGTCAAACTGTATGCTTATTTTTTATTTCATCAATCAATTCAGGTATTATTTTATACATATCTTCTACTATTCCATAATCCGCTACGTTGAATATAGGAGCAGATGGATCCGTATTGATTGCCACTATAAACTCCGATTCCTTCATACCCGCCAGATGCTGCGGTGCTCCTGAAATTCCACAGGCTATATATATTTTAGGTTTTACTCTGTTTCCGCTGTATCCTACCTGAAAATCTTTTGAAATAAACCCATCATCTACAACACTTCTGCTTGCACCAACTAATCCTCCAAGCAAATCTGCCAATTCTTTAATCATCTGGAAATCTTCAGCTTTCTTCAGTCCCTTGCCTGCTGCTACTATTACGCTGGCATCTGAAATATTTACTTCTTGCTGCTTCAATTCACTTATGACTTCTACCAGTTGGTTTTGCGGTTTTACTGCAGCTACTTTGATAATTTCCCCTTTATTTTGCTCATCTCTTTGTGCTTCATCAAATTCCTTGTACCTTACTGTAGACATCTGGGGATAAGTATCTGTCTTTATGTGGGCCAATATGTTTTCACTAAATGCAGGTCTTATTTGAATTAATTTTCCATCTTCGTCTATTTCAAGGCCTGTACAATCCGCTGTAAGACCTGTATTCAACGCTGCTGCCAGCCTTGGTGCCAGAGATCTTCCAAGGCTGGTGGCTCCTATAAGGAAAATTTCAGGTTTGATTTTAGATATAATCTGTTCCAGATTTATTTTATAAACAAGCTCTTCAGGCTCATCAAATACATCATCTTCTACATAAAAAACTTTATCGGCACCCCTGTATATCAGTTCTCCTGCTTTTATACCACTAGGCCCCAAAAGCACACTGTATACCGGAACATTCAATTTATCTGCAAGCTCCCCGGCCTTTCCGAGAAGCTCATAACTTACCTTGTGGATATTGCCTTTCTTCTGCTCTGCAAATACCAATATACCTTTATACTCTTTCTCCATATTATCAATCCACCACCTTTTTTTCTTCAAATATGTCAACAAGCTTCTCTACTGCTTGAGGAATATTTTCCCTGTATATTTTCCCTTCCCTTTTTGCCGTTTGGGGAACCTCAATTTTTTTAACCTTCGTAGGAGAACCCTTAAGTCCCACTTTGTCTGCGCCCAGATTTTCCTCTAAATCCTTAAAGGTCATAACTTCTATTTCAGCCTTTCTGGCCTTCATCTTGTTCTTAAAAGATGGAAGTCTCGGTACGTTTATATCTTTTGTCACCGTAATAAGCGCGGGTAGTTTTATACTTTTTAAATAAGTTCCCTCCCATATTTCAGAGCAAACCTTGATTTCACTTTCACTTATCTCCTGGATTTTGCTTATATAGCTCCCATGAGGAATATTTAAAAATTCCGCTATTTCAGGTCCAACTTGCCCCGTATCGCCGTCTACTGTCTTTTCACCGGCAATTATAAGATCATATGCACCTATCTTCTCAATTGTACTAGACAATATAGTAGATGTAGCCCTAGTATCTGAGCCTCCAAATTTTATATCACTTACAAGCACTCCCCTCGTAGCTCCTCTTGCAATACACTCCTTCAATGCATCCTTTGCACTTGGCGGCCCCATACTTACAGCTGTTATAGTTGAATCAATCTTTTCACCTATCTGTACTGCCGCTTCCAGAGCATTCAAATCAAAAGGATTAATTTCTGTACCAGCAGATTTACGATCCACCACTCCCCTTTCACTGTCAAATTTTACTTTCTCCATATCCGGTACTTGTTTAACCAAAACTACAATATTCATACAACAGCCTCCATTTCTCTTATAATTTTAACAGTGCTGCAACCAGTACATTATATATGCATGTAAACTGTTCCATTAACATGCTGTTTGCAAATTTTATTAATTTAAAAATAAAAAAGTAGCTCTTTTTCGCTGGGGCGAAAAAGAGCTACCGCGGTACCACCCAATTTTATGCTCAATTGATGTAACGATTTATACAAAAACCGGCTCAGCTTACTAACTATATCTACATTCAGCCTGCAGCTCCTGGATGAGTTTCAATATGTGTATTTACAGGTTCCCACCTAATTCCCGTTCTCTTCAAATATCTTCATATTTACTTTGTCCTATCAAAGCTTTTGTGTTTTTTATTTGTTGAGTTATAGTTTACTATACATTTTTACCAATGTCAATAAATGCTGCAATAAAAATTCAGTTCAAAAACATAAAAAGTGAGTATTTTGCCGTTTCTCATTATCAGGTTTTACCTTTTCTGTGACTATTATATTTGCTTGTCTAAATTCCAACTATCCAGTAAGTTAAGTTTTAACAATTACCAAATAATCATATATTGCACACTACTTTACTCACTCCAATTCCAATTGCATTAGGGCCGACATGACATCCTATACTAAATGCTAAGGGATCATAAGTAACCTGTATATTATCAAAAGCAGCAGATACTTCATTTTTCCATTTTACTGCCATCTCATCATCTAAGAAACTTCCAGCAGCCCCTATTTTTATTCTTAAAGTACTTGGATCCCCAAAACGAAGATTAATATCATCTTTTATTGCCTCTATCATTTTCTTTTTACATTTATTCATTCCTCTGGTTACTGAAAAGGCATCTAATTTGCCTCCTTGAATAGTTAAAACAGGCTTTATATTTAAAACGGAACCCACAGCTGCACCTGCAGGAGTTACTCGTCCTCCCTTTTTCAAATACTCCAATGTATCCACTGCAATATATATACTGGATTCATAAGCATTTTTCTCTAAGATTCTTTTTATATCAAAGGCCGAGTAATTGTTTCTGGATAGGCTTACAGCTTCCATAACCGAGTGCTTTTGTGTAACAGATATTCTATGATTATCTACTACCTCCACACGTCCTTTATATTCCAATGCCAAACTCAAAGCAGTATGACAAGAACTGCTTAATCCGCTGGACATAGGTATATATACAATCTCATCATATCCATCGTTTAAAATAGATTCCCATAAATTTACAACATTTCCTGGAGATGGCTGTGATGTTGAAACATTTTTTCCTGATATAAGGCTATTATAAAATAATTCCTTAGTAATATTTTTTCCTTCAAAATAAATATCATCCTCAATAATGATAGGCATGGGAAGAATATAAATGCCCCATTCTTTTGCTTCACGTTCAGATATTCCACTATTACTATCAGTTACAACAGCTATATTCATTTAGTAGCTTTACTCCTTATTATGACAAATTTAGGTTTATTAAAGGTAACCTATAACCCAAAATCTTCGGTTATATTTTCTAAAATGCAAATACATTAGAATGCTCATTCTGAGCATAAGTATATCTCTACGTAAAAAATTACTGTTTTTTAACCTAAGTCATATAAACATTTTATCATTTTATGCTGAGATTTACAAAAGTCTCTTACAAAAATTTTTAACTGTGTAATCTTATTTATTTTATACTAAAATGGATCTTTTACCAATATTATCATTGAATTGGTCTTAAAAACTTGAGTTCCTACATACATTAATGATATAATAAAAACTATTAGTAAGTTTTGAATTAAATTTCAAGGCTTAATAACCATTTTAAGGGGGAAAATAAATTGAATAAAAAAACCTTATCTGTTATTATGAGTCTTGTATTAACCGTAATGACGTGCGGAAACGTTTTTGCTATATCTTCTACAGCAAATACGTCAGACGAATTAAAACAAGCTCAATATAACAAAAGGCAATTGGAAGCAAAGGTGGGAGATTTAAATAATCAAATCAATGGCGTAATACAAAAAATTGATGAAAATAAAAAAGATATGAATAGAATCGCCAATAATATCAAAAACACACAGGTTAAATTGAAAATTGCCAAAAATAATTCCCAATTACAAAATGATCTCTTCAAAAAAAGAGTACGAGCCATGTACATAAATGGCACCAATGGATATCTAGAGATCATATTGTCTTCCAAAGATTTAAGTGACTTTTTATCTAGAATTGATACTATTACAAGAGTTATAAAGTTTGATAATGGTATTATTGCTAAACTAAAAAAGAATGAACTAGCTATAGAAATGGAAAAGAAAACTTTAAATACTGAAAACAACAGGTTGCAGTCTTTAAGAGCAAACAATGAGGTTATCTTATCTAAATTAAGTAATGACATAAGCCAGCAAAAGCAGCTGCTTTCTAAAGCAACTGAAAGAGAACAAACACTATTGGCTGAACAAAATTCTCAAAATGCACAAACTTCTTATTATACTGCCATGGCTGGTACTAATGGCGGAAATCAAACCTTGTCCCGTGGAGGATCCTATTCTTATTCTAGAGTCTTCTCCATGCAGGCAACTGCTTACTGTGACAACGGTTATACAGCTTCTGGAAGACCTACTAGAAGAGATGCCGGCGGTTACAGCACTATTGCTGTAGATCCTAGAGTTATACCTCTTGGCTCCAGAGTTTATGTAGAGGGATATGGGTATGCTATTGCAGCAGACATCGGTGGAGCTATTAGGGGAAATAGAATAGATTTGTTCGTACCCTCCCAAGCTGAAGCCCAAAGTTGGGGAAGAAGATCTGTAAATGTATATGTGCTTAATTAACCACATTGCTGAATTTCAAAAACTGCATGCCTTTTATAAAAAGCATGCAGTTTTTTTATAGATATTTATCGCCTACTTTATTCATAATATTCTGTATTACTATTTACATGGATCTTCTCACTTCCATTTTCAGCATAATCATTTTAACATGTTAAGTATAATGTACTTATAAAGTTCCGGAATTACATTAAAAGAATAGGGTAAATTCAACCTCTCCGTATATTTATGCAGATCTTTTCCCTCCCCTCCAAAAACTATTACCGGAATATTAATTTTTTTCAATTCATCTACAGGAAGTTTATAAATTATATCATATCCCACTATATTGGAAATAAGACTGTCTACAGAAGAATCACTTTCACAGATACCTGTATAACTTGCATCTGATATACCCATAAAAAAATCAGTTTTTACTATATTCTCCTGAAACTCTTCTCTCGCATACTCAATGGCCCCGTCGATAACATCCATGAACTTACTGCTGATGCCATCTTTATTTGTCAGATATTTATGTGGATAATATGGTGGAATAAAGGAAATTATTATCATAGGCTTTTTTTCTTCATATAACTCATATGCTTCCCTCACTATATTTACAGCTATTGTTTGATTGTCCTTTTTCTCCTTCTTCCACACATCAATTTTTTGACTTATATAACTGCTAAAATCATCATATTTATTTTCAACTTGTGAAAGAATGTCTCTATAGGTCATGACACAAGGCTGAAAATGCTCAAGGTCCAAATTTTGATGCGATTTTTTCTCAAATCCATTTCTTTTTTGCGAGATGTTATCCAATACATTCAAAAAAGCCGTATTAGCTAAACTTTTCAATTTTTCAATAAGCTCTTCGTATTTTATTTTAAGAGTCAATACATTATAATATGCTGCAGCATAAAGAGGGCTCTGAACCGAATAGAGTTCCTTTAAATCCATCTGTTTTAAGCACATAGGCGGCGGAGTAACAGTGCCATAGGCACTATCTGAAAATTTCTCACTACATTCTAACAGTCTGTTAATTTCCGAAACTATCAAATTTGGATTCAAACCGTTTAATGATTCACCTACATGGGTTTCTTTTCCCACACAAAAAAACAGAGGCATGATCTTACCTACACTGCCTATGTACAATCTCTTACTTTCAATTTCTCCCTTTTCAGGTATACTTGGCTCAGATATTATCATACCACAGTAATTATACTTCTTTTTTTCAGCTAACTTTAGCAGAAAAGGAACTGCTGCAACCATTCCCTCAGAATTGCTTTCCTCCCCGGGCACTATGAGAATCATCACATTTCCTTTAAAATTTCTATTTATACTGAATTCTCTTATGAGCTCCATGTTAAGTGCTATTCCGAACTTCATGTCTGCCGTCCCTCTTCCAAATATCCAGTTACCTGATTCAACATCTCTTCTAGTGTTTTTATCCAATTCCATTTCTGAAATTTTTTTAGTACATTTTTCCACGTCAAAGGCTACAGATTTTAAATGCCCAAATTCTTCTATTCCAACTACATCCAAATGTCCCGATAGTATAAATGTACTTTGATCACGTTCTTTTCCATTTACCAACGCCCATACAAAGCTTCTGCCCAAAGGATCACCTGCGATATCCTCTATTCCTACATTATGACTATTTTCTTTAAAATAAGGAATTTCCACAATTTTTTTATATATCTTATCCGCCATAATGCTCTCTTGATTTGTTCCAGATATACTTGGTATAGCTACTAATTCTTTCATAGTATTATAGACGTTCTTCTGAAAATCCATTTTTCATTCTCCTTTTCATATTCACTACATTTTTAAATGTGAACATAATTCTATGACTATAAAATATGATTCCAGCATCAATGTAGAAATTAATTATGCATAGCTTTCTTATGAGTATTTAATATTCTGCTTAAAAGAAGTTCATATACAGGTTTAGAATTCAACATATCTGAAAATACATAGGCAGTTACGCACACCACGGAAATTGGCAAAAGGCTAGTAAATGCTCCAGTCATCTCTATAATAAGCACAACACCCGTAATTGGAGACTTTACAACTGATGAAAAATATCCAGCCATTCCAAGTATTATCAAATCGTTTATATACTGTAGATCAAATCCAAATAGTACATGAATAATATTTCCATAAATACTTCCTACAAGTGCCCCAATAACTAGAAGAGGTAAAAATATTCCCCCTGGAGTACCTGAACCATAGGAAGACATTGTAAATAAAAATTTTCCTACTAGTATTATAACCAGCATCTGGACAGTCATATTTGAGATTGTAAGATCAGAAACTAAATCATGGCCTCCTCCCAGCACCTGCGGCAAAACAAGTCCCATAACACCAGCTACCAAAAAAGCTATTACAGGCTTATTTTTTACATTGAGAAATTTTATACTGTTATAAATATCCTGGGATTTTAAAAGTGATTTATTAAATGCCACTCCACATAAAGCTAAAATCATTCCAAGCATTACTATATAACCATAATCTCCAAGAGTCACCACTTTAACATATTTGAAATTAAATACAGGCGACATCCCAAAGAACTGCTTAGCTATAATATCTGAAATAATAGATGCTGAAAAAGCCGGAATTAAAATTTTAGGTGAAAAATTTTTATGAATTTCCTCGAGTGCAAAAATGCATCCAGCTAAAGGTGCATTAAAAGCAGCTGCAAGTCCTGCACTGGCACCGCTTGTCATTAACAATTTTTTCTCCAGCTCAGTTCCTTTAAATAGTCTGTCAACACCTTGTCCCACTGCTGCGCCTATTTGTATGGAAGGTCCCTCTCTTCCTAAAGATAATCCTGCTGCAATTGCCATAACACCTGCTATAAATTTTTTTAATATCACCTTGTACCAATTCATGCTCAACTTTCCCATCAAAATACCTTCTACTTGGGGTATACCGCTGCCGGCCACCATAGAATCACTCTTAACTATACATCCAACTATATAACCTGAAGTTGCGAGGACAACAGTCCATATTGGAATAAACCAGAGCTTTTCAAGCTGCATACCATAAATAAAATGTGCAAAGATAAGTGATTCCTCCAAAAGATACCTGTAACACGATGCTACAAATCCTGTTAAAATACCTACTACTATGCTTCCTAAAATTATTTTTATTTTAAAATCATACCAAATCCTCATTGTATTTACAATATTATTTATCATTTACATCTCCCATATAAGATCTTACAGTACAAACACCAAATAATAATAAAGATTTTCGGTATTAACCGAAAACCCACCACAATTTGACATCTAACCTCTTAACTCTGACATTTAAATATACTATACTTTTACCATATTTAAGAATTATTTGATCTTGTTAAATCCATATAACCCAATGCGGCTGATATTTCCGAAGCACATTCAATTACAGCCTTAACTTTTTGTTCAACATCCTTATTTAAAAGTCTATTTATAGGGCCAGTCATGGAAAGTGCAGCGATAACTTTACCATCCACAAAAAAAACAGGTACAGCTATAGCCCCCAATCCTTTTTCCCTTTCTCCTCTACTTACAGCATATTTATTTTTGCGCACTTCCTCTAAAGACTTACTCAAAGCTTCATCATAATTTCCCAATAAAGCTTTTATTTTCTCGTCTGGTAACGCAGCTAGCAATACCTTACCAGGTGCTCCTTTTTCCAGAGGCAATATGCTTCCAATATTCATAACCAGCCTTAGGCTCTGTCTTGATTCCACTCTCTGTACACAAACACGCTTATTGTTATTTCTCACATACATAGTAACACTTTCATTGAATTTATCTCTCAGTTTTACCATATATGGAAATGCAACTTGCGTAAATTCCTTCTTCAAGATATTTATACTTATATTTCCCAACTGGACAATCAAACTGCCCAGATAATATTTTTTGTTTATTGGATTTCTCCGTAAGTATCCTCTTTTTTGAAGGGTACCGATAAGTCTGTGAACTGTACTAGGAGACAAATTAATTTTATTTGAAATTTCCATCAATGATAATTCTATACCATCAAAAATAAAACATTCCAATATGTCAAAGGCTCTCTCTATTGACCTGGTACTTGAATTTCCATCTGCCATATTAATTCCCCTCTTAAAAATTTTAGTATTAATTACTCTGCTGCTAACTAATATACAATTTATATAATTAGTATTTCATCCTAATTTTTCAATTATCAATATATCATTCATGTCTATTTGTGTCAAGCTGTTGTTTTTGCTAGTCTGTGCCAATTTTAACATTAGATTTTTTCATTTTCTCCAATGATTTTATCAATTCAGGCAGAACTTCAAGGCAACCTCCCACTGTTCCTATCTTTGTAATTTTAAAAAGGTTGAAGCATTCCGGAGTAACATCCATCCTTAGGCACTGCCCCTGCTGTAATCCAATCCCTGTAAGTGCTCCCTGAACTGTAATTTTTATCTTATTTTTCTTCGCATAAGATACTATATTTTTGAAAAACATTTTTCACCATGGGCACTACATAATGACTTCCCCCTTTATCCTTGGCATTCTCTACCATTGCCACCACAAGAAGATTTGGATTATTTACATTAACCGCTGCAAACCAACCCAACTCCGTCCCCGTTCCATCTTGCTGAGATGCCTTTATTTCGGCAGTACCTGTTTTTCCTGCTAAGTTCATACCCGGAATATATGCCCCGTGCCCGGTTCCATGTGGATTTTGAACTACCTGCACTAAATCCCTTAAAATGGTATTTGCTATTTCTTTGGAATATACACTTTTCTTCCATATTTCAACTTTGGGGTGATCTTCATACAGCAAATATGGTTTAACTATATTTCCGCCATTGACAAGTGAATCATATATAGCCATAAGGTGTACCGGATTCAACAATATCTGTCCCTGGCCATAGCCGCTGTCAGCCAATTGAATCTCACTTGTTATCTTGTTATCAGCTGAAATTTGTGACTTTGAAAGTTTATACTCAAAAGGCATAGTTTCTCCAATACCAAAATTCTTCAATTGATTTTCCATATTTTCTTTTCCTATATCAAGTGCAGCTTGTGCAAAATATATATTATCCGAATGCACAAGTGCATTTAAGAGATCACTCGGCTGCCCATAATCTTCCACTCTTGTAATGTAGTATCCTCCCCAGCTGCTGTCTTTTCGCCATTTGAGGCCTGAAACATTCTTGGATTCCTCTGGATTCAGCTTTCCCGTCTTCAGACCTATTGCAGCTGTAATAGGCTTGAAGATGGAACCCGGAACCTGAATGCCCTGAAAGCGATTATAAAAAACCCTTTTTTTATCTTCATTCAAGCTTTTCCATTTATCATTTGACATACCCATTACAAAATCATTGGGATCAAATGAAGGTGTACTTACCAATGAGAGAACCTCACCAGTTTTTGGATTCATGCTTACCCCTGTACCTGCATCTTGCTTTAATTCATCGTAGAGTAAAGTTTGAATCTTTGAATCTATAGTGACTCTTATATTACTGCCATTCTCAACATTTTTCTTTATAATGGTGCTTTTTCTTTTCCCATTTCCATCTACAATATATATATCATAACCATCTCTAGCTCTTAAAACATTATCGTATATCTTCTCCAGTCCGTATTGTCCTATTACATCATCAGCACTGTAATTCTTGTCAGATTTTAAATCTTGGGCTGTAACCTTTCTCACGTATCCTGTAAGATGAGCCGCTGCATCCTTAAGGGGATATATCCGTTCCTCAACATCTCTTACACTTACTCCTAAGCCCTGTTCCAGAAAATTTAGCCTGTCATCGTCCTCTGGCATAATTTTTATGGGAATAAACATATCCTTTTTTACATAGGATTCAGAGAGCTTCTTATCTATGTCCTCTTCTGAAGTATTCAAAAGGGCTGCAATCTGTGCCTTAATATTTTCAGGATTTTTATTAAATTCACCAGGTATAATTCCAACCTGAGCTGCATTTCCATCTTCAGCTAAGGCATTTCCATTTCTATCATAAATGGTTCCTCTTTTCCCTCTTTTAACTTCCACTCTAACTTTATCATTTTTGTCCAGTTTGGGAAATATGGCCTTGGAATCCCATGCAATTTTCCACTCTTTATTTTCTTTTTCTAAATTTATAGTATTTGAAAATTTTATTTCACCAGCTGGAGTATCCATATCAACCTTTACAGGAACCTGGGCTTTTCCATCCTTATATTCTATATCCTTATCAGTGTCAATTTTAACGCTTATTTTTTTTAATTCCATACCGCTGTAAATATTATCATACCTGTTTATAAAATTCTTTTCTGATATTTCCAATTTGCTGTCACTACTTATCTGACGGTACATTAATTTATAATCTTTCTGCACCCATGCCTTTATATAATCATTGCTGCTTTTCTCTACAGCCTTGTTTTTGCTGCAGCCTCCTGCAACAATTAAGAACAAAAGCATGCAAATTGCCAGTAAAAATTTACGTCTCATACATCAACCTCATTACCATATATAAATTTGTAATCTTTTATTATCATAATACATCCGTTTTATTTTCTCAATGAAAATATGGGAAATTCTCAGAGCTATTTTCCTTCCCGTTCTATTAGTATCCTCTATGCCAAATTATATAAATTCATTTCTATCCATACAGGTTTTTAATCTCTGATGAGTTTATAGCAAGTGAACTACCACCACTTATAGAAGTGGATGGCTTCTTAGTCAAT
>NZ_JBHMIY010000044.1:0-22796 GCF_042436595.1 Clostridium sp. MT-14 | reverse complement strand
GCATAAAAACAGGTCATTTTTAAAAAATAAATTAACATGCAGATTATGAGGATCTCAGTATTGACTCTACTTGTATAAAAGCTCACCAGCATAGTGCTGGTGCTAAAAAGGGGCTATAAACAGTGAAACAAAACAGCATATTGGATTAAGCCGTGGTGGACATACTACAAAAATTCATACCATTGTTGACGGCCTTGGCAATCCAGTATATTTTCAATTATCATCTGGTAATTTACATGACAGTACACAAGCTGTAGACGTTCTTTCCAATATTGATATAAAAGGCAGCAATATTTTAGCTGACAAGGCATATGGTATAAATGAAATTAGAAAATATATTACTTCAAAAGAGGCCTCATATACCATTCCACCAAAATCCAATGCAAGGAATCCATGGGATTGTGACTGGTGGTTGTATAAAGAACGCCATTTAGTAGAATGTTTCTTTAATAAAATCAAGCATTTTAGAAGAATTTCAACTCGATATGACAAACTTGCTTCTTCTTTTCTCGCTTTTATTTATGTTGCTGCTATCTTTATTTTGTCTAAGTAGGATAATTTCTATATTGTTTTCAGACATGCCCTAGTTATTGTGTCAGTATTTTTGATAATAAGGACAAAAAAGGAAACAATAGAAAAAAATATAGTAGTTAAAAAAGGATATGTTACAAGGACGGTAGTAAATATTGAAAGAGTAGAACATACATTTTCATATAATCCTATTGTCGGAATTATTGTAAGTGTTTTTGTGGGTTTTATATCTAGTTTTTTAGGAATAGGAGGAGGAATAATACATGTTCCGGTGCTTCTTATTAACATACTAAATTATCCTGTCCATATTGCAACTGCCACATCACATTTTGTTTTGACAGTAATGTTACTATCCGTAACTGTAGTACATATAGCAGATGGAGCACTTCAACCTGGCGCGTTATCAATTGGTGTATTGTTTGGAGCACAGTTAGGTGCTAGACTTTCAAAAAAAATTCATGGAGTAACAATAATTTGTATTCTTTTTTAAAAATTTTTTTATAAAATGAAATAAATTTAGATGTTTTTCTTATTCCTTTGCAATAAGGCTTTTAATGTGTTGATATTTTGTTTTATTTCTTTTATTTCAGCTTCATATTTTTGTACAGTAACACCGGGAAGGTGAATGCCGGTTTGGTTTAATACAAATTTTCTCTCTTCTTTAACTTCTTCAAGAGATTCTTTAAGTTCTTGAAGTTTTTTTTCAAGTTCTAAAGTATTCATTTTATCGAAATTATTCATTGTGGTTTTCACTCCGTTACATTTTTAAACCTTATAGGTTCTGTTAATAATTATTATAACATTCTTAATTGGCATTTGACAATAACTACAAATAGGAGTAATATGAAATTGGCCAATGCCAATATAAAAATGGAGATGATTGTATGTCAGATTGTGATTCATGTCCATCAAATGACGGATGTGAAAAGGACAAAGAAAGTTGTATGATTGAAAACAATCCTATGAACAATGTAAAAAAAATAGTAGGTGTAATGAGTGGAAAGGGAGGGGTAGGTAAATCTACAATTTCGGTATTATTGGCAAAGGAGCTTAATAAAAAAGGTTTTAAGGTAGGTATACTTGATGCTGATATTACAGGACCGAGTGTTCCGAGATTACTGAATTTAAAAAATAAAAGGGCAGAAGCTGTAGGAGAAAATATTGTGCCGGTAACCACGGAAGAAGGTATAAAAGTTATATCACTTAACCTACTGATAGAAAATGAGGAAGAACCGGTGATTTGGAGAGGGCCTATAATAGGCAATACGGTTAAACAGTTTTGGACCGATGTGCTGTGGGGAGAACTTGATTATTTGGTAATTGACATGCCTCCTGGAACGGGAGACGTAGCTATTACTGCAATGCAGTCAATACCTATTAATGGAATAATAATGGTATCAGTACCTCAAGATTTAGTATCTATGATAGTCTCAAAAGCTATAAATATGGTAAATAAAATGGGTATTAACATTTTGGGCATTATTGAAAATATGAGTTATGTAAAGTGCCCGGACTGTAATAAAAAAATCAAAATTTTCAACGGAGAAAATACTCGTGAGTTTTTGGGAAAAACGAATTTGAAGCTTCTTGGTGAATTGCCTGTGGTAGATAGTATATGTAATCTATTATCTTACCAGGATAGAAATACAGATAATAGTATGGATTCAATATTCAGTCCAATAGCTGAAAATATAATTAAAAACATGGAGGAGGAATAGCTAATGAAAATTGCGGTTTCGGCAAAAAGTAAAACTGCTGATTCTTTGCTTGATATAAGATTCGGAAGATGTGAGTATTTTCAGATTTATGATGGTGAAAATGATGAAGTTAAAGTTATAGATAATAAAGGTAAATTGTCTGGTAGTGGAGCGGGAGTTGCAGCTGCACAGCAATTAGTTGATGAAAAGGTAAATCTCATAATTACAGGAAGTCTTGGACCAAATGCTTATGAAATTGTTGAAAAAGCGGGAATTAAAATTTATAAATGTAGGGACGTTTCTATAAGTTCTGCTTTAGAAAAGTTTAATAAAGATGAACTTTTGGAATTAGTGAAACCGTCACGTAATGGTACAGGTCATGGATTTAGAGGGGGAAGATGAGTTGAATATAGCAGTGTTAAGCGGCAAAGGCGGAACAGGAAAAACTACAGTTTCTATAAACCTTGCACTTGTACTAGGAGCAAATTATATTGATTGTGACGTGGAGGAACCCAATGGGTTTATATTCTTAAAGCCGGAAGTAGAAGAAGCTAAAAGTGTTATGGTAGAGTATCCTTTTATAGATGATACTGATTGTAATTCCTGCGGTGAGTGTGTAAAGGTTTGTCAGTTTAATGCTCTTGCTAAAGTTAAGGACGAGATAATGCTTTTTCAGAAATTGTGTCATAGTTGTGGTGCCTGTGAAATTGTGTGTACATATGATGCATTAAGCTATAAGAAGAGAGAAATAGGTAAAATTGAAAAAGGTAAGGCTGATGAAATGAGTTGTAGCAGAGGAATTTTAAATATAGGTGAACCTATGGCTGTGCCGGTAATAAAAGAATTGTTACAAAATCTTTCAGAAGAAACTAACTTAATAGATTGTCCCCCAGGTACATCTTGTAATGTGGTAAACTCTTTAAAATATGCAGATGCTGCAATACTTGTTACAGAGCCTACGCAATTTGGCCTGCATGATTTGAAAATTGTTGTGAAGCTCGTAAGAATGTTCAATATACCTTTTGGAATAGTGATAAATAAAGATGATGGAAGAGAAAACTTAATTAGAAATTATTGTAGTGATGAAAGAATTGAGATTATAGGAAGTATTCCATATAGTAGGGAGATAGCAAAAATATATTCAGAGGGAGGAGTTTTAAACAAGAATTTAAATTATAAAAATGTATTCGATAAATTATCGGTGAGAGTGAGGGAGGCGCTAAAGTGGAATTAGTAGTTTTGAGCGGTAAAGGTGGAACAGGTAAAACTACGATTGCAATAGCACTGTCAGAACTTGCTCAAGATGTAATAAGAATAGATTGCGACGTAGATGCCCCTAATTTATACCTTTTCTATCAAGGAAAAGATATTGAAAAGAAGGAGTTTATGGGAGCTAGAAAAGCTGTAATAGATGAATCACTCTGTATCAAATGTGGTAAATGTGAAGCTATTTGTAGATTTGATGCCATAGAAAATTATAAAATAGATCCATTTGTCTGTGAAGGTTGTGGAGCATGTAACCTTATATGTCCCCAAAATGCTATAAAATTACATAATGAAAAATCAGCTGATACTTTTATTACAGGGATTGGCAATGACATTATTTCAAGAGCGGAAATGGACATTGGAGGTGATAATTCAGGAAAACTTATAACATACTTACGAAGAAACGGAAAAAAATTTAATAAAAATGATAAACTGACTATAATAGATGGCTCACCAGGCATAGGATGTTCAGTTATTTCTTCTATAACGGGAAGTGATGCAGTTTTAATTGTTACTGAACCAACAATATCTGGATTTGAAGATTTCATGAGAGTGGTGTCTTTGTGCAAGTATTTTAGGATATTTACTATGGTTTGTATAAATAAATATGATATCAATGAAGATCTGAGTAAAGAAATAGAAAATTTTATTAAAAAGGAAAAGTTGTTTTTAGTTGGAAGAATTCCTTATGATGATATTGTTATGAAATCCATAAATGAGTTAAAACCTATCATATATTATGAGAATAGTAAAGCAGGAGATTCAATTAAAAAAATGTGGAATAGTATAGAAAGGCTCATTTATTGAAAAGTAAACTTTTAATGTTTTAAAATTTAGTATTCTTTATAGCACATGGAGGATGTAAAAATGAAAAGAGTATTGGAACTTCATAAAGAAGGGTATAATTGTGCAGAATCTATTGTAAAAGCCATAAATGAGGAAAAAGAAACAAATATTCCAGTTTCTGTAGCTAGTCCTTTTGGCTCAGGTATGACAGTTGGAAGTACTTGTGGAGCTGTTACCGGAGCATTGATGGCTTTAGGCTCAATAAGAGGAAGAAAAACCAGTAAGGAATCAAATGAAACAAGAAAGATCACTAAGGAAGTAATAAATAAAGTAAAAGAAAAATATGGAACATTTGAGTGTTCAGAGTTAAAGAAAAAAGGTATATCTTGTGATGAAATAATAGAATATGCCTATGATATTTTAAGGGAATATATTAAATAAATTAATATATAAATTTTATTAAAAATAAATACAGGGAGGAATAAAAGTGAAAATTGCAGTAGCAAGTGATGGAAAACAAGTAAGTGGACATTTTGGACATTGCAGTGGATTTATGATTTATGAAATAGGGGAAGACAAATCTTTAAAAAAGAACTTTGTGGAGAATCCGGGGCATAAGCCAGGATTTTTACCGATGTTTTTAAAAGAAAAGGGTGCAAATGTAATAATATCAGGAGGAATGGGAGAGACTGCAGTTCAATTATTTAGAGACAGTGAAATAAAAGTTGTTACAGGTGCGCAGGGCCTATGTGATGATGTAGTACAGAAATATATAAATGGAGAATTGAAGTCTACTGGAAGTGTATGTAAAGAGCACCAATATGAAGGAAATTGCAATGAGTAATTAAATTCAATTTGTGAGGTGAGTATTTGAATATGAAGGATGAATTTTTGTTAATTAAAGAATTGTTGAATAAGAAAAATTACAAGTTTACCAGTCAAAAGAAAATTGTACTTGAAGTTTTAATTGAATCAAATACTCACCAAAATATCAAAGAGATTTATGATAGAATAAAAAGTCATAATAAGATAGGTCTTGCAACTGTTTATAGAACATTAAAGATATTTACACGCTTAGGTATAACTAAAGAAATAAATATAAATGGAATAAGTTATTATGAATTAAAAATATACAGCAGAAAACCTCTTCATATTCATTTTAAATGTATTCATTGCAATGATATAATAGATATAGATGATAGTAATATTAATTTAGAACTTATCAAACTGAACAATTACATAGAAAAAGCTAAAAATATTGATATAGAAGACGTAAATATTGTTTTATCCGGAATATGCAGCAAATGCAGGGAGGAGAAAAATGCCAAGACCAGTCAAATATAGAAGTGTAGAGAAGTTGCCGGAGTATACTTACTTTGTACCAGTAGGTAGAAAAAAATGCGNCGGAATATGCAGCAAATGCAGGGAGGAGAAAAATGCCAAGACCAGTCAAATATAGAAGTGTAGAGAAGTTGCCGGAGTATACTTACTTTGTACCAGTAGGTAGAAAAAAATGCGAAATAAAAGATATAGTAATAAAAGTTGAGGAACTTGAAGCAATGAGATTGAAAGATATTGAAAAATTAAATCAGGAAGAATGTGCTGAAAGAATGCACGTATCCAGGCAAACTTTTCAAAATATAATAGATAGTGCAAGAGAAAAAACAGCTATTGCTCTGACACAGGGAAATTCAATAAGAATAAGTGGAGGAAACTACAGGCCTGTATTCTGCAAATTTAAATGTTTTAATTGTGGCAACGTATATGAAATAAAAAAAGAAGAAGACAAATATAGTTGCCCTTCCTGCGGATCTGATGAGGTTATTTGTAATAAAAAAGCTAATCTCTGCAGAAAATGGTGTAAATTAGGTAGAAAAGACGATAAGTTATAATTATATTTA
This sequence comes from Clostridium sp. MT-14, assembly GCF_042436595.1. Classification (NCBI taxonomy): domain Bacteria; kingdom Bacillati; phylum Bacillota; class Clostridia; order Eubacteriales; family Clostridiaceae; genus Clostridium; species Clostridium sp. MT-14. The sequence goes on along the minus strand of NZ_JBHMIY010000044.1, from coordinate 16,615 downwards.
TTTTAATAATCCATTACGTATACAGCTGGTATATTAAATTTATATTTTATAAGCAGAATTAAACAATTTTTCTATTGCTGCAATTAATTTTTTAAGAGCAGAGGAAATGTATTTATCTTTGTGATAAATTATTTTAAAGCTCCTGTAAAGTGAAAAATCTTCAATGGGAATTTGTACTACATTATTTTGATGAATCAGCAGACTTTTGGACAGATTGAGACGCCCTGCCCAGCTGCCACTACGTTGATTATGGAGTCAGAACTGTGGCATACCCATTTTTTTATGATGGGTATGCCCCTGCCTTCTGTTAGATTGATAAGAAAATCTCTGGTACCGGATCCTTCCTCACGCAGTACACAGTCCTTATCTTTTAAGTCAGATAGATGAATTGATTTCTTTGAAGCAAAGGGATGATTTTTACCGCAGATAAGTACCATCTCATCTTGATAAACTTCATCAGATATAATATCCTTTGAATTTACAAACCCTTCTATTACGGCTATGTCTAGAGTTCCATCAATAATTTTCTGTATGATGTCCTTAGAGTTGTCTACATATACACGTATACGAATTTTAGGATTTCTTTCTTCAAATTTGGAAATGATATTACCCAGGAAAAAACTTCCTACGGTAAGTGAAGCTCCTACATGAATACATATCTGTTCAGAGGCATGATGCAGATAATGTTCCATTTCACGAAAATTTGCAAGAATATGTCTTGCGTAATTTAAGAATTCCTTTCCTACATCTGTAATATATAATTTTCTGGAAAGTCTTTCAAACAATTTTACGTGATATTCCTCCTCAATTTGGGAGATAGCGTGGCTGACAGTAGGTTGAGATATATAAAGTTTTTTTGCTGCGGCTCCTATTTTTCCTTTTTCTGCTACGGCAATAAAAATTTCCAAATCCCGTATTGTCATAAATATCCTCCTCTTATATAAAAATACATAGATGAAAAGCTATGAAATTATAATAAGTTTAGCATTTTACAAAAGAAATATCAAGGAATATAATTTTTATATAGGGAATTGGCCAATACCTGTTTTGTAATATTTATCAAATGATTTAGCTGAAAAATTAAATTGTGAAAATAAAAATTTTGGAAAGGGTGTAATTAGAATGAAGGTTTCCAAGACATATCAGCTTAAAGCTGAAGATGTGGATGAATTATTTGCTAAATTGGAACAGAAATATGTTATCTATGCTCCAGTGCGAATTCAAGGGGGAGGAAGATATGCAAAACAGGATTCAATTTTATACAAGCCAGTGCATAAATACGAAGAGATAGAATACAATGAACGCTCCACTTACTCTATGAAGGAGGTTCTTACTCCGATAACACAAACCTTGTTTTATTTTACTGAGGATGAATATAGGGAAAGTAAAATGAAAGAAAAAAAAGATATTTTATTGTTTGGCAGGGCATGTGACATAAATTCAATAAAAATTCAGGATCGGATTTATCTGAAAAATGGTGATACAGAAGATTATTTTTATAAAAGAGTAAGAGACAAAATCAAGTTTGCATTGATGGAATGTGCCGATGAGTTCGATGGATGTTTTTGCTGCAGCACAGGTACGAACAGAACTGATATGTATTCCATCGCGGTGTCTTTTGGTGGAGATATAAATAACGTGGAAGTAAAAGATGAAGAATTTAGAAAGTATTTTCAAAACTACAAATTATCCGATTATGAGATTAAATTTCCTGTAGAAAATAAACTTAAAGTAAAGTTTTCTGTAATAGAAAATTTGGATATGGTAAACAAAATAAAAAATCATCCAATGTGGGATGAATTTGAAGACAGATGTATTGGCTGCGGTTCCTGTACTGTGGCATGCAGTACATGTACCTGTTTTGAAACTACAGATATAGTATATACACAAAATGCAAATGTAGGAGAGAGGAGGAGAACCTGTTCTTCATGTATGCTTGAAAACTTTGATGAAGTTGCAGGTGGAAATTCCTTTAGAAAAAAGATTTCCGAAAGATACAGGTACAAAATTCTCCACAAAGTTTACGGATACAATGCAAGGTTCAATGATGGTCCTATGTGTGTGGGCTGTGGCAGGTGTTCTGCAAGGTGTCCTGAACTTATAAGCTATCCTGCTACATTAAACAAGTTATGTGATGCTGTAGAAGAAATAAAAAAACAGGGAGGAAATGAAAATGTTTAACAATCCAGTTAGGCCGGAGCCTCATAAAATATTGAGGATAATTCCAGAAACGCAGCTCGAGTGGACTTTTCGCATAGAAAACAATATTCCCGTAAAACATGGCCAGTTCATGCAGCTTTCTATTCCGAAAGTAGGTGAGGCGCCTATATCTTTAAGCGGGTTTGGAGAAGGATATGCAGATTTTACTATAAGAAAAGTTGGAAAGGTTACAGACAATCTATTTTCTATGAAGGAAGGAGATCAGATCTTTCTCAGGGGATGCTATGGAAATGGGTGGCCTTTTGAAAAACTTAAAGACAAGAATGTTGTAATTATTGCAGGTGGTACTGGAGTTTCACCAGTAAAGAGTCTTATAGACGAGCTATTTGATAGAAGTGACTATGCAAAAGAAATTTATCTGATTCTTGGGTTCAAGAATTCAAATAGTGTTCTATTTAAAGATGAGCTTGAGAAATGGAAAGAGGCGAGACATTTTCATGTTGTTTATACTCTTGACAGTGAGACATACGAAGACTGGCAGGTTGGAATGGTAACAAACTTTATAAAGAATATTCCGTTTGAATCTTTTGAAGGAAATTATGAATGCCTTGTAGTAGGTCCTCCTGTAATGATGAAATTTGTAGGTAAAGAATTGATTGCAAATAGTGTACCCGAAGATAAAGTATGGATGTCTTTTGAGAGAAAAATGTCCTGTGCAATTGGAAAATGCGGGCATTGCAGAATAGATGAGACATATGTATGTCTGGATGGACCTGTGTTCAACTATAAAAGAGCAAAAAAACTAGTGGATTAGGAGGGGTTTGATTTGGAAGATTGTAATATAAATAAATTGAGAAATAATTGCTTCAGGCAATCTAAAGTACCTGGTGAATTTATGCTTCAGCTTAGAGTTCCAGGTGCTGTTATAGATGCAAAGTGGCTTGATGTTATAAAATATGTGTGTAAAAAATGGGGAAATGGTTCTTTTCATCTGGGAGTAAGGCAGACTTTAAATGCCCCGGGAATAAAGGCAGTAGATATCCCTGCGGTAAATGAATATATACAGCCATATTTGAAAAGCATAGAGCAGAAGATGTGCGATGTGGATATGAAAACCGACAGCGGTTACCCTTATATTGCTCCCAGAAATATAATGGCCTGTATTGGAGAGGTTCATTGTATCAAGGCAAATGTAAACACGCAGAAATTGGCACATGAGCTGGAGAAAATAATTTATCCCAATCCTTATCATATTAAGATCTCAGTATCGGGATGTCCTAATGACTGCGCAAAAGGGCACTTTCAGGATTTTGGTATAATTGGATGTACAAAACCTATTTATGACATAGACCGATGTATTGGCTGCGGGGCATGTATGAGGAAGTGTGAGAAAGCGGCAACCAGGGTATTGTCACTTAATGATAAAGGTAAAATAGACAAGGATACATGTTGCTGTGTAGGATGTGGTGAATGTGTTATTGCATGTCCGACAGGCGCATGGCGCAGGCCGGACAAAGATTTTTATAAAATAATTCTCGGCGGTAGAACAGGAAAACAGTATCCCAGGATGGGAAGAATGTTTGCAAATTGGCTGACTGAAGAAAGTGTACTAGCAATAATGGCAAATTGGCCTAGGTTTTCGGAATGGGTACTTGGTGGAAAGCCTGTTTATATTCATGGTGGTCATCTGATAGATAGAGCAGGATATGAGAAATTTAAGGAGTTCATGCTTGAAGGTGTCACGTTGAATCCGGAAGCTTTTATTGCCGAGAATATCAATTGGACGGAAACGGAATGCAGGAGTAATATTCACGTTAAGCCGTTGAGTAAACATTTAACTGTTAAATAATTCGTAATTAGTTTCATAATGATAACCGATTATCGTTATGAAACTAATTTTTTATCATTATGATAAATTAAATCTTTAATGTTTTCTCTTGAACCTGATTATACATTTTGGTTTAAAAATTGCTTGTATATAATATATATATGAGAGAAAGGAGAGGTTGTCCATGAATAGAGAATTGTGGAATGAATGTATAAAGTTCCACGGACATCATTGCCCGGGACTTGCCATAGGATTTAAAGCTTGTGAAGCGGCAATGGAGAAAATGAATTTGAAATTTTCATCTGATGAAGAGATAGTATGTGTCACTGAAAATGATGCCTGCGGTGTTGATGCAGTACAAGTTATAACAGGGTGTACTTTGGGAAAAGGCAATTTAGTTTACAGGAGTACTGGCAAAATGGCCTTTTCGTTTTTCAACAGGGAAAACGGAGATAGTGTAAGAGTGGTTTTAAAGCAGCTCAAGGGTGAGATGAGCAGAGAGGGAAAAGAGAAGTATATTCTTGAGTCACCGGTAGAAGAGATATTTGATATTAAAAAACCAAAGTTTAAAGCTCCAAAAACTGCAAGGCTGTTTAATACGGTTATTTGTGAAAAATGCGGGGAAGGTGCTCCGGAACATAAAATCAGAATATGTAATGGGAAAAAACTTTGCCTGGATTGTTTTGAAGGATATACACGGGGATGGTAAGAAGATGGATATAGAAAATTTTTCTGATTTATGGAGTGATTCAAAAAAATCATATAATATGGAAGAAAAATTTTGGGATGAAAGGGCTGATGAGTTCAATGAGAAAGATATGGAGGAAAAAGAAAATGAAGAGTTTTTTTCCATATTAGAATTTATTGAAGCAGGTAAGAATAAAAAATTTAACACTGTGCTGGATATAGGGTGCGGTACGGGTTTTTATTCCAAAAGATTTTCAGAAATATCCAGAAGTGTTACCGCTGTAGATATTTCTGAAAGCATGTTAAAGTATGCCGAAGAAAATTCAGGAACAAAATATAATAATGTGAGTTTCGTAAAAAAAGCGTGGTCAGAATTGAATTTAGATGAATTTGGCTGGAGGAAAAAATTTGATATGGTTTTTGCTTCTATGACACCAGCTATAGATAGTTATAAAGATCTTATAAAAATGATGGATTGTGGGACAAACTTATATTTTTTAAGTGGATTTGTAGAGAAAAAGGACAGCTTAAAAAGTGGACTTTCGGAAGTGATTTTAGGGTGTCATGATGATGGATTTTATAAAAATAAGATATACAGCGCTTTTAATATACTGTGGAATATGGGATATTATCCAAAAATAAGTTATGTGGATTCAGACTGGACTGAGAGCCGGCCTGCAGGTAAGTGCTATAAAAAATATTTGCTTTATTTTGAGAGGAAAAAATCTTTGACGAAAAAAGATAAGGTCTCCATTAAAGAGTATATAGAAGCCATGTCAGTAAACGGAATGGTGGAAGAAAAGGTAACTTCCAAGGTGGCGTGGCTTTGCTGGAAAAAATAATGATGAATTATTTAAATAAAGGAATTGATGAAATTGAAAGATGAGATATACATAAATTATGAAAAGTATACAATAAGGAAAAAAATTATAATTGCATTTATTTTGCTGATCATTATAGTTTTTTCTCTGTTTTCAATATGTGCTGGTTCATCGAATATTAGGCCCTATCAGGTCTTAATGGGCATTTTTCAGAGGGGAGACGGATTATCCAATCTTGTAATTTGGAATATACGGCTTCCTAGAGTTCTGGCTGCTGTCATAGCAGGCGCAGGACTATCTGTTGCGGGATGTGTGATGCAGAGTAATTTGAGAAATCCTCTTGCATCACCGTCAACTTTGGGAATATCAAATGCTGCAGCTTTTGGTGCAAATGTTGCTATTATAGTATTTGGAGCAGGGAGTGTTAAGAGCACCGGTGCTGATGCAGTGCTTATAGACAATCCATATACAGTTACTATTTGTGCGTTTTCCTTTTCCATCATAGCTGCTGTTATTATTTTGATGATTGCAAGGTTCAGATCTCTTTCTCCGGAGGCTATATTACTTGCTGGAATAGCTATAGGCTCACTTTTTTCTGCAGGTATTACACTTATTCAGTATTTTGCCCAGGACGTTCAGGTGGCAGCTGTTGTATTCTGGACATTCGGCGATCTTGGACGTGCTTCTTGGAGAGAAGTGATTATAATGGCAGTTCTTATAGGGGCATCAATAGTTTATTTTATTGTCAGGCGTTGGGATTATAATGCTATGGACAGTGGGGAGGAAGCTGCAAAAAGTCTGGGGGTAAGCGTGGAGAGAATACGATTTGGGGGGATGTTTGTTTCTTCTCTGATCACCGCGGCATCAGTTTCATTTCTGGGTATTATAGGATTTATAGGGCTTATTGGACCTCAGATAATGAGAAGGGTTATTGGAGGTGACCATCGTTTCTTGATTCCTGCATCTGCCTTTATGGGTTCACTTTTACTTCTTGTTTCTGATACCTTTGCAAGGAGCATAGTTTCACCTATAATTCTTCCTGTTGGAGCTATTACATCTTTTATGGGAGCACCTATGTTTTTATATCTGCTTATGAGGGGGTATGGAAAAAAATGATTTTATCTGTAAGGGGGCTTGCATTTAGATATCCAGGCAGATCTGTTCTCAAAGACATTAATTTTTCAGTGGAGAAAGGAGAATGTGCCGCACTCCTGGGTACAAATGGAGCAGGAAAATCCACCCTTCTCAAGTGCATAGATCGTATATTAAAAGCACAATGCGGCACTGTATTAATTGAAAACAATGAAATCTTTAAGCTCAATTCCATAGAGCTTGCCCGGAAAGTAGGTTATGTTTCGCAACAGCAGTCAAGTATACGGACTACTGTTTTTGATTCGGTGCTTTTGGGAAGAAAACCCTACATTAAATGGAATGCTTCAAAAGAAGACATTTTAATAGCCAATAAGGCTATTGAAGTCCTGGAACTTGGGGATTATTCTCTAAGATTTTTAGATGAATTAAGCGGCGGAGAACTGCAGAAAGTTGTCATTGCAAGGGCTATTGCCCAGAAACCTGAGGTACTTCTTTTAGACGAGCCCACAAGTAACCTGGATTTAAAAAATCAGCTTGAGGTAATAAGAATCATTCATAAAATAGTCAGATTCCAGGGGATTGCTGCTGTAATGATAGTTCATGATTTAAACCTTGCCATGAGATTTGCAGATAAATTTGTTCTGCTGAAAGACGGGACAATTTTCGCTGCAGGAGGAAGGGGAATAATGACTCCAGAGAATATTGAAAGCGTTTATTCTGTTCCGGTGGCTGTGGAAAACTATAGGAATATTCCTGTAGTTGTACCGCTGTAAATTATATATTTGGAAGATATGTTAAATATGTGAGGGGGAAAAAGTTGTGCATAAAAAGTTTCTAAGCCTGTTACTTATGGGAGTATGTGTTTTTTCTTTTTTGATTAGCGGCTGTTCACCTAAATATGATGAAACTTTAGATTCTAAAACTAAAAAATTAGCTGTGACTGATTTGCTGGGGAGAAAGATTACATTAAATAAAAAAATCAATAGAGTTGTAGCTATTGGACCAGGAGCATTGAGGCTTTATTGTTATATAAATGGTTCAAAGAATTTGGCAGGTGTGGAGCAGACTGAAAAAGGAAGTGTTGTGGGAAAGCCATATATGATGGTGAATCCCGGTATTGCAAAGCTTACAACTATAGGTCAGGGAGGGCCTAATAATTCGCCAGATGCCGAAAAAATACTTTCAGTAAAACCGGATGTTATTTTTGATACATATGCTTCAGATAAGTCTTCGGCAGACGAGCTGCAGTCCAAAACCAATATACCTGTTGTGGTTCTGAGTTATGGTAAACAATCCACCTTTGATGCTGATATGTATATTTCACTGCAGATTATTGGGAAAGTTGTTGACAATGAGAGCAGGGCGCAAAAAGTAGTTGATTATATGAAAAACTGTAAAGATGATCTGGACAGGAGGACTAAAGATATCCCTGAAAGTGAAAAGCCAAGTGTATATGTGGGAGCTCTGGGCATGAAGGGTACCCATGGCATTGAAAGTACTTAGGGCAATTATTCTCTGCTTAAGGCTGTAAATGGGAAAAATGTAGTGGATGAAACAGGAAAGGACGGTACGGTTATGATAGATAAGGAAAAACTCCTTAAATGGAATCCGGATAAAATATTTATAGATGAAGGGGGACTTCAGGTGGTTCAAGAAGATTATAAGAAAAATCCCGACTATTATAATAATCTTTCCGCAGTTAAAAACGGTGAGGTATATTCACAGATGCCCTATAATTTTTATACTACGAATATTGAAACTGCTATGGCAGATGCCTATTATCTTGGAAAAGTTCTCTATCCTGAAAAATTTAAAGATGTTGATCCCATAGAAAAGGCTGACGAAATCTACAGATTTCTTCTTGGGAAAGAAGTGTATTCACAGATGGCAAATAATTTTGGAGGGTTTAAAAAAATAATGTTAAAATGATTTTTTGATAAATAATTTAGATTTTAATTATGGATATTTAATTAAACAAGAAACTATATGAAATATATTCAAGTGAAATTTTATTGTGGTAACTAACATATGTGTAAATTATGAAAAATAAATGAGAAGGTGATTAAGTCACTTAAATATTAAGACAAATAATTTATAATAGGATTCATAAGAAATAGGACAATTGAATCAAGGTGATTATAATTGTTTTATATATGCCACCAATTGAAAATATGTTTGTCGGAGATTTGTATATAATAAAATTGTGGAGGGGAAAATGATTAATTATGAAAAAAATTAAGTAGTAAATTGGACAATATAAAACATTTATATGAAGCATATCCAGTGTTCAAAAAGATTAATATGGATAATGGTGAAATAATAGAAAGAAAGGCAGTTTTTGAAACAATTTGTTTTAATGAGTATATAAAATTAGCATTAGGAACATGTCTTGGAGTATTATTTGTCGCGAAAGGTACAATAAAAATACAAAAAATTAAAGGAGGGAGAGTTTTGTCATGAAACTTTAAGCTGTTTGTTAAACCTGGGATCCTTAAAAATAATAGGTAGGGCTATTCAGGATTCTGAAATATGTGTAATTCCAGTTAAAATAGTTCAAAAGTATTTTATCCAAGATAAAGAATTTTTATTATGTATGTATAAAGATCTATATAATAAATTTAATGCTGTTATAGAAAATAAAGAAAGAATAATTCATGAATCCTTAGAATCAAGGCTTATTAGGTTACTTCTCAGTAAGAATAGCAAGATAATTTATGCAACGCATGGACAATTGGCTTTTGAGGTTGATTCCGCTAGAGAAGTTGTTAGCAGGAAGTTAAAAAGTATTGAGAAAAGTGGATATATAAAATTGCAAAGAGGTAGGATAATAATACTTAAAGATTTAAATGAATTGTTAGATTGTTAGAATGTTAGGTTTGTAGGTTAATTGCTAAAATGTTAAATAGAAAATATTAAATATTTAAACTGAATAATTTTTGCCCAATTTTTACCACACATTAAAAGTAAGAAATAAGTTATTGCGATTAATTTATTTTCTGTTTTCTAAATTCATTTATTTTATCATCAGATTATGCAAAATTATCGTTAGATTACCCACACAACTATATCTATGTATTAGATATCAGTATTTATAGATATACTATTAATATGGGTAATCTGATGATAATTTATTTTTTATGTTACTTTAATGTTGGTAATCCGATGATAATTTTATTTATAAAATACCGGTGTAGATTTTAGCTGCATCGGTATTTTTTTATGTCTAAATAAAAAAATATAAATAATCGGACTGGGCATACTTTTCATCTCAATTTACCACATATTAAGTATATAAGGAAATTGGTTAATGCTCATGTGGGTAACATTTAGTATCGGCTGTATAGCCTAAATGTGGATGTCGAAAACTGTCTTTAAGGCAGTTTTTTATATATAAAAAAATAAAGAAAAAAGGAAAGGTGGAATGTATTATGAGTCATTTTACAGTTGCAGTATTTACAGAAGAAGGAGGAAAGACAGTAGAGGAGTTACTTGCACCATACCAGGAAAACAATATGGGTGATTGTCCGGAAGAATATTTAGAGTTTATAGATGTCGAAGACAGGGAACTTGACAGTTACAAGAACGAAGAAATCGACATGGTAAAATGTCCCGACGGAAAATTATTATATCCATGGGATGAAAGGTTTAAGAAAAATGGAATACCTAAAGATGGATACAAAAAAGTTAAAACCAAATTCACAGAAATATATCCGTCGTTTGACAAATATATGGAAGAATATTGCGGATTTTCTAAAGACTCAGATAAAAATAGGTATGGATACTGGGAAAATCCCAATGCAAAGTGGGACTGGTATCAAATAGGCGGTAGGTGGTCCGGACTGCTAAGGTTAAAGCCACTTGCTACATCAGGGAATTATGGAACAAGAAGTTGGACCAATAAAGAAGAAATAATTCCTGAGAATAGAGTAGATTCAGCAAAAATAAAAGACATAGATTTTTCAGTAGATAGAAAAGAATATGAAAGGTTTATCAGGTTCTGGGAATTAAAAGTCGATGGTGATGCACCAGGGAATGAAAAGGAGAAGGAGCTTTTAAAGTGGGATATTTACAAGAAAGAATACTATGTAGACAAATATTCCAGCAAAGAAGAGTATGCAAGAATACAAAGCTCGTTTAACACATATGCCGTAATTACCCCCGATGGGAAATGGCATGAAAAAGGCGAAATGGGATGGTTTGGTCTTGGAGCGGAATCAGATGAAGAGGACAAACATTGGAATAAAAGCTTTAAAGAAATGTTTATAGATACGGCAGATCCAGAGTGGACTTTAAGCATAGTGGATTGCCATATCTGATCTATAGAAAATATAAATTGCTAGTTCAAAATTTGGACTAGCAATTTAAATCAAGATAAAAATTTAAATAGGAAGTGAAGATAAAGATGTGTAAAAAAATATTTTTGGAAAAGCTGGTTCTTAAAAATTTCAAGGGAATTAAAGATCTTACTGTGGATTTTTCAAAGGTAACTGATATCTATGGAGATAATGCCACAGGCAAGACTACACTATTCGATGCTTTCATGTGGCTACTTTTCGACAAGGATAGCCAGGACAAGAGCAGGTTTGATGTGCAGCCCTTGGATGAAAACAACAATGTTGTAAAAATGATTGAAACTGAGGTTGATGCAATCATCAGGGTAAATGATACGGAGATTTTGCTTGGAAAAGTGTTGAGACAAAAATGGGTTAAAAAGCGCGGCCAGGTTGATTCGGAATTCAAGGGATATGAGACAACATATAGTATTGACAATGTACCCAAGAAACAAAATGAATACAAAAAATTTGTAAGTGAAATCATACAGGAAGATATATTCAAACTCATTACCAATCCAGTGTATTTCAGTACAGATATCAAATGGCAGGATAGGAAAAAAATATTGATGGATATCATAGGTGAAGTTACAGATGAGGATGTAATTGATTCAAAAGAAAGTTTGAAACCTCTGGCAGAATTATTAAAAAACAAGAGCATAGAGGAGATCAAGAAAAGCATAAATGCTACAATCAAAAAATTAATCAAGGAAAAGGAATCAATTCCGCCTAGAGTGGATGAAAAGAGAAGAGAGCTTAAGGATGACATTGACTTCAGCGGTCTGGATTTTAGAAAGGCTGGAATAGTTGCAGGTATAAAAAGCCTGGAGGAAAAGCTTATTGACAAATCTAAGATAAATGACGAACTACTGGCAAAAAAGGATGAGCTGTATGCCCTTAAATCAAAGCTCAAAGATATTGAACATGGAGAAATGAAAAAAACTCAAAGTGTCAAAAACAAAATATCAGAAAAGCTGAGAGATATAAACAGCCAGATAGCTGAAATTAAGTTCAATATTAAATCACTGGAGATTGAAAAGGCTAATAACCTTAAAATGGCCGGAAAGCTGGAGGTGGAGATTAAAAGCTTGAGAAGTGAATGGCATAGGGAAAACAAGAAGGTTTTTGAACTCCCTGAAAATGTGCGTATCTGTCCGCTCTGTAAAAGGCCCTTCTCAGATGGTGATATTGCAAAGCACCAAAAAGAGTTGCAGGAAAATTTCAGGAAAGAAAGGGCTGAAAACCTTAAAAAAATAACTGTCAGGGGTCAGGCAAAAGCCAATGAACTCAAGAAGTATAAAAAAATCATATCTCAAAAAGATGCTGACTTAAAAGCTACCAGTGAAAAATTAAATTTATTGAACAAAAGAAAAGTGGAACTGCAGAACCAGATCAACAGTTTCAAGTCATCTGTAGATATGAACGGTAACAAAGAATATCAGGAAATATTAAAACAGATAGGATCTCTCCAGGCTGAATTGTCCAAGCCTGTTAAAGAGGACTCACAGATAAAGGAATTAAAAGAAAAAAAGCAGTCACTCGAAGTAGAACTTGAAAAAATCAATCGTGAATTGGGATATAAAGATATGAATAAGCAGGTAAATAAAAGGATTGATGAGCTTCTTGATAAAGAAAAATCAATAGCCCAGCAAATCGCAAATCTCGAAAAGAGAGATGATTTATGCAATGAATTCATAAAAACTAAGATCAGATTACTGGAAAAAGGCATAAATGAAAAATTCAAATATGTTGAATTCAGATTCTTCAAGCTGCAGGTCAACGGTGGTATAGAGGAAGACTGCGAACCTCTGGTGAACGGAGTTCCTTTTAATACAAGCCTTAACAATGCTGCAAGGATAAATGCGGGGATAGACATTATAAATACTCTGTGCAAACATTACAGGATTACTGCACCTGTATTTATCGACAATAAAGAATCTGTCACCAGAATTATAAGTACTGATGCACAGATAATTAATCTGATTGTAAGTGAAGCAGATAAAACTCTTAGAATTCAAAAAGGGAATAATGAAGAAACACTGGACAGGTTGGATAGTTGTGCATAGCAAGCCAATTATATTGGCGTGATAATAAAAATTTTAAATTTGAAGAGAGGATTGATATAAATGGAAAATAAGAAATTATCAAAAAATCATGGAAATGTAACGGTAAAAAACATTATAGCAAATGAAAGCATCAAGAAAAGATTTCAGGATGTTCTGGGGAAAAGAGCATTTGGATTCATGGCGAGTATTATAGATATTGCCAGTAATAAAAACCTTGAAGATGTTGAACCATTCAGTATTGTAAGCAGTGCTCTTGTTGCTGCTACATTGGATCTGCCTATAAACCCCAACCTGGGTTTTGCATATATTGTACCTTACAATGATAGGAAGAGAGGCAAGGTAGCACAATTTCAGATGGGGTATAAAGGATTTATCCAACTTGCAGAGAGGACCGGGCAGTATAAAACAATAAATGCCATTGTGGTGTATGAAGGAGATATAAAGCATGTAAACAGATTGACCGGGGAGATTGAACTTGATGACAAGAATACAAAGCAGAATAAAATTATCGGGTATATATCGTATTTTAGGCTGATAAACGGTTTTGAAAAAGCATTTTTTATGACAGTGGATCAGGTGGAGAAACATGCGAAGAAATACAGCCAAAGTTACAAAAGCCACAAAGACTATATTGTAAAAAGTAGCAGGTGGACAACTGATTTTGATACCATGGCACTCAAAACCGTGCTTAAACTTTTACTTAGTAAATATGGGATGCTCAGCATAGATATGCAGCTTGCACTGGAAACAGACCAGGCACTAATAAAAGGCAGTGTTCTTCGTGATGGAGAACATATCAATGGAAATAATGTTGAATATGTTGACAATAAAGATGCCATAGATGTTAATTTTGAAGAGGAACTTAAAAATGCCAATTCACAGGAACTTGATATTGAGGAGGATAGTTCTTCACAAAATGAAAAAACAGGCAAGTCTAATACTTCTGGGAATAAGGATATAAAATCAGACGGAGATAAAAATGGGGACACCTCAAAAAGTGATGATATTCCAGGACAGACCGAAATGGAAGATCCGGGATTTTAATAGCAAAATCTAAAACATTAATTATTTGATAGTGGCAGTAATCTTCATTGCTGTCACTTCTCAGATAAAAACTGTAATCACCTTGATTACAGTAACTACATACATTATAATAAATATAAAGATTTATTATAGAAGGTGGTTTAATATGGAAATTTTTAATAAAAGAAAGCTTAATATTAGAGATACAAAAAGATATTATAGTGATTTAAATAACACGGCATTAAAAGGCCTGGAAATTGTTACATTTAAAGGCATAAATAAAAATGCCAATGAGGATGAAGAAGTAAGCCATATAAAAACATTATATGTTGATTTTTTAATGGGATTTCTAAAGTTTAATCCTGTTGTGGAATCGGGTGAAGAACTTGGAGGCTATACTATAGCATTAAATGAAATAGACATGTATGGTGAGGGCAATACTTTAGATGCTGCAAAGGAAAATTTAATAGATAGTATCTTAGAATATATTGATATTTATATAGAAAAAATTGATTTATTCAATAAGGTTGAAAGTATAGAAAAACAGGTATATATGCTGAAATTAATTCGTTGTGATGGTGACAGAGAAAAACTAAAGAAAGAGATAGGTTTATAATTATGGCGATACGATTTGACATGGGACAAATAAAAAAATTACTTTTATATTTTAATATGAAACCACTTAAAAAAGGTAGTTTTATATATGGAGGTATAGGTAATGATGGAATATACCGTACTTGTAAGTTCGATTATCATAAGGATAACGATACATTAAGGCCCGGTACTGCTAGTGCTATTGCTCATTCATTAAAATTCAAGAATGTCATGGAGATGAAAAATTTCATAGATAAAAATTTATAAAAGAATGAGGGAGATTAAAATGAATGATATGTTGGGTTTTGGAAAATTTATCACGGATAAAAGGAAATCACTTGGAATGACATTGAGAGGAATAGCTTCTGAAATAGGAATTGCCCCTGCATATCTCAGTGATATTGAGAAGGGCAGAAGATATCCACCGGATATGGATAAACTTAAACAAATGGTTAAAATCTTAAAATTAACTGAGGATGAGAAAAATACAATGTTTGATTTGGCAGGAGAAGGTAAAAATAAAATAGCACCTGATCTTCCGGATTATATAATGTCATCTAAAAAAGTAAGAGCGGCACTAAGAAAAGCTAGAAAAGTTGCTACAGAGGAGGATTGGGAAGAATTTATCAAAAAGTTAAATAACAAGGAGCAAGGATTGTGATAGAGGTCAATTTATATAGTGGTCTCTATTTTTGTTTATGAAATACCGGTGTGGATTTTAACTGCGCCGGTA
Source organism: Clostridium sp. MT-14 (assembly GCF_042436595.1). NCBI lineage: Bacteria > Bacillati > Bacillota > Clostridia > Eubacteriales > Clostridiaceae > Clostridium > Clostridium sp. MT-14. The sequence continues at coordinate 1,280 of NZ_JBHMIY010000044.1, read as the reverse complement.
TTTTCTATTTCAAATAAAAAAATAAATAATCAGACCAACTAATTTTTTTACTCCGTTTTTACCGCATATTAAAAGTGAGAAATAATTTGGTAAACGCCCGATAGGGTAACGATTGATATTGGCCATATGGCTAAAAAATTAATAAGCAAGGGAGATAAATAAAAATGATTCTAAATACGTATAAACCTAAATTCGAGTTGGGACAAATTGTTGTCACACCTGCTGTATTAAAAAAAGTTCCTAAAATAGAAATTGAATTCTGTCTGACACGCCATGCACAAGGAAACTGGGGAGATTTGTCTGAAGAGGATCAGGAGGTAAATGAAGAAGCTCTGAGAAATGGAGACAAAATACTAAGTGCTTATAGAAGTTCTGCCGGTATAAGATTCTGGATCATAACAGAAGCGGACAGGAGTGCAACAACCATCCTTCTGCCTGAGGATTATTAACATAATAGAGGAGGAGATAAGCAATTGGAGCTTAAAGTTTTAGGTTCAGGGAGCCAGGGTAACTGCTTTCTCCTTGAAGGAGAAAGCGGGAGCCTTATTATTGAAGCGGGATTGCCATGGAAAAAAATCATAAAAGGAATGAGCTTTAATATTGAAAATATTTGTGGATGCCTGATTTCCCATGAACATCTCGATCATTCAAAAGCGATAACTGATGTCTTGAATAATGGTGTAGATGTTTATACAAGTAAAGGAACAATTGATGCGTGCAAGGTATCTGGATATAGGATTCACATTGTTGAAAGCAAAAAGCAGTTCACTGTAGGAAGTTTCACTGTAATGCCATTTCAGGCTGAACATGACGCAGCGGAACCACTGGGATTTCTTGTGCAGCATGAAGAAATGGGCAAGTTGCTTTTCATAACAGACAGTTATTACTGCAGGTACAAATTTTCTGGACTTACACATATTATGGTTGAATGTAATTACAGTATGGATATCCTAAATTCAAATTTAGAAAAAGGGTTAGTACATCCTGCCGTTGCCAAAAGACTTCTGACATCACACTTTAACCTTGAAAATGTCAAGGAATTTTTGAAAGTTACAGATTTGAGTATGGTTAAAGAAATAGTTCTACTGCATTTGAGTGACAACAACAGTGATGAAAAAATGTTTGTAGATGAGATTGAAAAACTAACTGGAAAGCCTGTATATGTTGCAGATAGAGGATTAAAAATAGGATTGTTCTAATATAAATCAATACTTTTTCGATAATTTATAAGAATAAATTGAACAAAACTGAAAAACGCAATCTCCTTCTATAAGGGAAGG
>NZ_JBHMIY010000043.1:0-26078 GCF_042436595.1 Clostridium sp. MT-14 | reverse complement strand
ATTGACTAAGAAGCCATCCACTTCTATAAGTGGTGGTAGTTCACGAGGGAAGAAAACAAATGAAAATAAAAGTTTATACGCTTAATGCGTTTGCCAAAACAAATACAGGTGGTAATCCTGCGGGAGTTGTTTTAAATGCGGATTCTCTGCTGTCAGAACATATGCAGCGGATTGCAAAAAAGGTTGGCTTTTCAGAAACTGCATTTGTAAAGAAGTCCAATAATGCTGATTTTAAAGTTGAATTTTTTACACCTAACAAGGAAGTAAATTTATGTGGACATGCAACTATTGCAACTTTTTGTTTACTTGCAGATAAAGGTATTATTGATGCTGGCAGATATACTCAGGAAACAAAAGCCGGTATTTTAGAAATAGAATATAGAAAAAATAATAGAATCTATATGGAGCAATGTAAGCCCATATTTCACAAAATATTGGATAAAAAATATATAGCTGATACTCTAAATATTAGCCAGAATAAAATTATGGATGATATTCCAATCCAAATTGTATCTACTGGATTAAAAGATATTTTAATCCCCATTAAATCATTAGGGGATTTATGCAGTATAAGGCCTGATTTTGATAAGATTTCATATGTTTGCAAAAAAGAGAATTGTGTTGGGTATCATCTTTTTACGTTGGAAACAAAGCAGGATTCCACTGCTCATTGCAGAAATTTTGCACCTTTTTATAATATCAATGAAGAATCTGCCACAGGAACATCTACAGGTGCATTGAGCTGCTATTTATATAGATATGGAATTATATCACAAAATCATATGAAAGATTTAGTTTTTGAACAAGGTTATTGTATGAATAGGCCTTCTGAAATTTTAGCCAGTGTAATTATTCATAGTGGAAAGATCAATGAAGTTAAAATTGGAGGAAATGCCTTGAATATTGAAGAAAGGGAAATTGAAATAATGTAGAGCGTGGCCATACATTATTTCCAAGATGAGGTTTATAATTTATGAAAATAGACAGGCTGCTGGCAATTGTGGTGATGCTTTTGAACAGGGATAAGATATCTGCGGCGGAACTGGCTGAAAAGTTTGAGGTTTCTGTAAGGACCATATACAGGGATATGGACACAATCAATATGTCTGGAATTCCAATAGCTTCAAGCCAGGGAAACAATGGAGGGTTTCATATTTTGGACAATTATAAAATAAATCACCGGTTTCTGACACTGGAAGATATGATATCCATAGTGGAAGCTTTGAAAAATATAAATGGAGTTCTTGATGACAAAAATGTGGAAATGGCTATGGAAAAAATTAAAAGCATAATACCCCATAATAAAAAGAGCACATTTGATCTGTATTTTAAACAGATATTTATAGATACACTTCCCTGGGGATTTAAGAAATCCGAAAAGGAAAATATCAAATATAGAATGATATTTAAAGCATTAAAGGAAAACAGATGTATAAGCTTCAACTACAGAAATTCCAAAGGAGAATATATCTTTAGGAGAGTGGAGCCTGTTACTCTCGTGTTTAAAGGATTTTCCTGGTATGTGTTTTCCTTCTGTACCCTGAGAAAAGATTATAGGATATTTAAATTGTCAAGAATGGATGGACTGGAGATTTTGGATGAGGAAATTTGTAAACCAAGAATTTCATATGGTGAATATGCAAAGACCGAGATGCCTCAGAAAGTTCCTGTAAAAATTTTACTGAAATTTTTAGAAAAAGTCAGGTACAGAATACAGGATTATTTTGATGAAAATGAAATTACATTTCTTGAAGACGGCAGTATCATAGTGAATACTGAAGTTGTGGAGGACAGCTGGATCTATTCAATGATACTGAGCTATGGGGAATATGTGGAAGTGCTGGAACCACCATATATAAGGGAGATTATAAAAGAAAAGTGCAAAAATATAATTGACATATATAATTGAATTCAAACATGACATAATGATGTCAGAGTTTTCCTGTATAATAGTTGTATCAACATATGAAAGGAGAAGAATGTATTATGGAACAGAAATATTGTCAAAGCTGCGGGATGCCTTTAAGTGAGGAACTTTATGGAACTGATGCCGATAGCAGCAAAAATCATGAATACTGTGTATATTGTTATGAAAATGGAGCTTTTAAACAGCCGGACATAACAATGGAAGAGATGATTGAAACCTGTGTTCCCTTTATGAAGAAAAAGGGTATGGAGGAAGGTGAAGCAAGAGCACTTATGCAAAATTGTCTCCCTCATTTAAAAAGGTGGAAAAAGCGCTGATGGACTTTAAAATAATGGAAAGCTGTTAGATAAAATGATTAAAAAGTTGAGGATGGCAAGTTCTCAACTTTTTTTATCTTCATTTGCATGCAAAATCTGTCCTGTAACATAGTTGGAATCGCCATATGCCATGAATACACAAGTTGGCGCAAATTTTACCGGCTGATCAGCTCTTTTTTACAGGAGTATCTGTTTTAAGTATTGTGATATAATAGTAAGTAAGCACATGATCAATATTATAACAAGGAGGTATAATATGGGTATTACAGTTAAGAATACCATAAAGAAATTCAAATCAGATATATCTGAACATGTAACTGAAAAATTGTCGGAATTGGATTCTAAATGTTATCTACAGAGAAAGCAGTCTGACTATAAATTCAATATACATCAAAAGGAAAACAAGAAATTGAATTTGCCTACAAGTGATGGAAAACATTGCATGAGGGCTTATGTGTACGGAAATCTTATGTTTTCTGAAAGTAATATTTATTTGTCAAATAAGTGTATAAGCAATTCAGAGGCACTGGAGCATGACAGCTATGGAGCAATTTACAAAAAACAATATGACAAATTTATTGAAAAAATGCAAAACATGCCCAGTGAATATGAGAAACAAAATTTTAGAGAGCAGAACATGATTACAGATGAAGAAGATGACATGGAAGGCATAAAGATTACAGATGAAAATGTTGATGAAATAGTGGACAGTATCCTTGACAATGTACTGCCTCTTTCACCGGAATATATTAAGATATTTTCTGAAATATAAGTACAGCTTATAAGAACTTAAAAATAAATAATAAAATTAGTCATCCAGAATTGGATGCTTTTTTTATTGTATGTCTTTTTCTGAATTTACGTACTTTCATGAGACTTGCACAGGTATTGTCACACCATTTTCGTGTGTGATTTCTGCTTTCGTCATAAAAAATCCATCCGCACTCAGGGTTTTTACAAATTTTTATACGCTTTATATCGTAATTTGTTATCATTTCAACAAAAGACAAAATCACCTTAGATATTATCTGGTTTAAATTGGATTTATCAGGAATGATATTTAAAATGTATCGTTCCTCTTCTTTTTTTAAAACTTTACAAAAAGAAAGGGAAGCAAGGTATTTGTTCATTTCATCTATATCTTTTTGACAAATTGTATTTTTAGTACACAAATCATTTACAGCATGACTCAAAAAATCTCTAAGTTCCAATAGCTTATCGGTTAATTTTCTATCAAATGTACCTAAGCCAGTGTCCAGAATATACTTTACAATAAAAATGAAAAAGAAGCCTGTTATCATGCCGCCAATGTACCTGTTCAATACAAACAGCAAACTTGAAAAAAAGCAGAAAAAAGTAATTGAAGTGACTTCAATTGTTGAAAGGGTACTTTGCAGTATAAATTTTAGAGCGGTAAAAATCAATCTTCCCTGCAAGCTTTTGGCAGTAGGAAGTGGATTGGGCTCGTACGGTAGAAATAATATATGCTATATAGATGATGAAAGCAGTTTTTATTGGATTGGTGTATACATATCAGATATGCCCTGTGAAAATAATACCTGGCAGGAAAATAAAATTATGGATGCATGTAAGGATTGCAATCTGTGTCTGAAAAATTGTCCTGGAGGAGCGATAGCAAATGACAGATTCCCAATACATGCGGATAAATGTATTACCCTGTATAACGAAAATGAAGGGGGTTTTCCAAAATGGATGAATTCAAGCTGTCATAATTCACTGATAGGCTGCATGAGATGCCAGAGTGTTTGTCCTGTTAATAGAAAACATGTCTATAATATAGAAGATATTGCGGAATTTGATTCTCGCGAGACTGAAATGATATTGGCAGGAACCCAATTAGATAAACTACCTGAAACAACTTATAGAAAATTGGATACAATCAACTTTGTAGAAGATTATAATTTGCTTGCCCGCAATTTAAAGATATTGATAAGTAAATAAATTCTCATTTTATGACATGAAGTGTTTAATGATTAAATCCATTTTTTGATTTAATGCGCCCAGCCTGGAAGGTAATTATGTATAAATATTATTCATAATCAAAGTAAATCTGAATATATTTTAATAGTAAAATATATTCAGATTTGGGGAGATGATTTTCATGCATGATACCATATTACTGAGTAAAATATCACAGAGCTTAAATAGTTGTTGTAAAGAATTGAAAATTTCAAAGATAAATAAAATGTCTGTTATTGTAAATAAAGATAGCCACATTGATGATAATAATCTACTTCAATATCTTAAGAACTTTAATGAAAATTTAATAGATAATTGCACAGAAATAAGCATTGAAATTGGAGACTTGCCAGATCAAACTGCTATAATTAAAAACATAGAAGGTGATTTAACTGAATAATGATCACAATAGAAAAGTATGTTTATTTGATAACTTCCCTAGAAAGTGGACATATCCACTTATACAACCAAAATTAATTAGTAAAGTTCAGAATTGTATATTTAACAATATTGCATAGTATTTTTAAAGGAAAATCATGGAACAGTCCCATTGTTCAGGAGGATTGTTCCATAAAAAGCTATTCCAATACATATTGTGCAAGTACACTTTGAACTTCGTATATGTTTAGGCTTTTGTTGAACTGTTTCTGTACAGGCTCTGGATTTCCGGATATCCATATTTTAAGTTCGGCATCCAGATCAAAATGTCCTGAGGTCTCAATGCTGAAGTGAGTGATATTTTTATATGGAATTGAATGATATTCTACTTTTTTCCCGGTTACTCCCTGCTTATCCATCAGTATAAGTCTCTTATCAGTAAAAATAAACATGTCACGGATCAATTTGTAAGCTTTTTCAACACTTTCTGAAGCTGTAAGTATATTATCAAATTCCTTTTGCACCTCTTTAACGTCAATTTCTGAGGCATTTCCCATCATTCCATCGAATAATCCCATTTATTCTCCTCCAATAATTATAGTATATTCATCTAATAATAATTCTACATGACTATGAAAAAATCCTTTTGGATTGATCAGAACACTATGGTATAATTTAAATAATATTTTCTAAAAACAGAATAATTTATATTTTGAGAGGTGGATAATGAAAACTGTAGTGATATATAAATCAAAAACGGGTTTCACCAAGAAATATGCCGATTGGATTGCGGAAGAACTGTCTGCTGATATTTTTGAATTTGAGAAGGTCACTGCTGATATGCTGGCAGATTACAATACTGTTATCTACGGTGGAGGATTATATGCTGTCAGCATCAACGGAATAAAGTTTATATTGGAAAATTTAGACAAATTCAAGGACAAGAGGATAATTGTATTTGCAACCGGTGCATCTCCGACAAGGGAAGAAACGGCGGATGAGATAAGAAATAAAAATTTCACCCCGGAGCAGCAAAAACGCATACATTTCTTTTATATGAGAGGCGGCTTTGATTATAGTAAATTGAAGACTTTTGACAGAATGCTCATGACACTGCTGAAATGGAAGATAAAAGGGAAAAAAGAATTGACGGAGGACGAAAAAGGTATGCTTGCCATTTATGACAAGCCAGTGGATTTTACGAGAAAAGATAATATAAACAAGGTAGTTGACTGTGTAAGAAAACAGTGAACTACCTTCTGTTTATTTAATCCAATATCAATAGATCCGTAGAAGTGGCAATTTTTAGCCGAGTCAGTTAAAATCCACCGGCGCCTCCGCCTCCGGAACTGCCGGAACTACCTGAACTTGAACTGCCTGAAATAGAACTTGAACTTCCAGAAGAACCAGTTCCAAAGGAATCGTATATATAGTAGTTGAATTGTTCACTTTTGTTCAAATTCATGCTGTCAAAGAGGAGGTAATAGTATATCCAGCCCATATTCTGCGAAGGATTGTGAAAGGATGATCTGAGCTTTGACATATTGTTTCTCTCCATATTTAGTGCTTCCGCATAGGGAATGTAGGATTCTATATAATCTGTGCTGGCATCATAAGTAAAATCTGAATTTTTAATGTAGTTTTTAAATTTTATCCATTTATTGTATTGAGACTGCCCGTAGGGACTTCTTTTAATACAATAGTATATACCGCAGATCATCACGAAGATCGATACAAGCAAGCTGAATACTCCAAAATAAGCTTTAAAAACAAGAGATACAATAGAAACAATTATGCCTATAACGGAAAACAGGATTAACCATCTGCCGGCGCTGTTGGCTTTTTTGTCATAATAATTTCTTGACTTGACTTCTTCCTCTACAAGTTTTGACCATTTTTGAAAATCGTAATAAAAAGAAGAGCTTTCATTTGATTTCTTTATAGCTGATGTAGTGACAGTTTCACCATCTCCAAGTGTGTCAAATAGCCAGCTTATAAAATATCTCTCATGTTTTAGAAGTTCCTGCGCTGCTTTTTTAACTTTTTTGATTGAGAAATCAACTTTGTCTTTACTATTTTCAAATTCTGTTTTTTCAATGGTTAAATAACCCTTTCTCCATAAATCAAGTATTGTGGCATATGTAGTTCTTCCGTCTACAGTTCTTTTTACCATGTAAGATGCCACTGCAGGAGTACATTCTTCAGGAAGTTCTGGGGGAGAGTAGGTGCTGTATATATCCTGGGGATTGTTTCTGAATTTCCTCCATACCGGAAACATGAATATGATAAAAAGCAGTCCTAAAATCATGCTTACATAATTAAATATCTTTTTTATCATGATAGCATGGGCTATTTTCTGCTGCTGTTTTTCTCTGTAATCTGCTTCTTCCTTTAGAATTCTGCTCAGGGCACTTTCATTCCTTATCTTGGAAGACAGTGGAATTGAACTTGCCGGAAAAAGCACTCTGGTTTCCACCAGTTCTTTTGAATTAACATGGGGAAAGCTGTAATCCACACTTCCATTTTTGACAGATGCATTTCCAGATGAAACGGCGTGATAGTAGGCTTTAATATTATTATCCTCTGCAATATCGGGAATATTGATGTGAATTTTTAGATTATCTATTTCAGTTTCATTGTAATCAGACCAGTATTCATAGAAAAATTCACCTGTATCCTTGTACTTCGTGGCAACATTTTTCATGGTATAGGTTATTTTAAAAGTTTTCTCTTCATCCTTTGAAGGGGAGTAGATTTTGATCCTGTATAGATCTGTATCCTGCTTCAATATTTGAAATACATTGTCGTCTCCATTTTCCGCAGTATTTACTTTTCTAAAGGGTGTTTCCTGTCCGGATTTGGATACATAGGATACTTTTACATTATACATGCCGTCCGTATTTTTAATGGATACGTCTCTATAAGCTCCATTATATTTTCCACTGAAATTGTAGGTTATAAATTCCACCATATCAATGGAACCATCTTCTTTTATTGTAGTTTCTATGTTGAATTTGGACAGATCTACTTCATCTGAGGCTGAAACATTGAGTGGATTGATAGAAATTATGGTAAATATTACAAAAAAGCATAGAAGAAATTTTTTCATTGATGACCTCCTGTATTTTTAAGAGTTTACGTTAGGTTTGGGCCTACACCTCCTTTTTATATAATTTTAGTATATACTGGCCTTTATTGGGGTGTCAATGTACTTTTTTCTACGTATATGACTATGTTAAATTAAAAATATTTAACATAGCCATTCTTGACTTTGATAAAAATATAAGTATATAATATTAATGTAAATAGAATTAAAAATTACATTATAAATAGCAAACTCTATGAAAATGGAGGACGCAAAGCTGCGAGTCTAAAGCTGTTTAAGCCATGATAGTCGGGTTGCTGATGTTTATGATTTTATAACTTTATATTTATATATAAGCTATAGTGCTAAAACATTGACACTGTAGCTTTTTGAATTTACATGATAATTGTTTCCCATAAATCAAGTAATTCTTAATTCTTAATACCATGCAAAGGATGATGGGAGGAAATATATATGAGGACTTCAAAAAAAATATACGCTTTTGCTGCAATAATGATGTTTATACTACTAGTGCCAATTGTAAAAGTCAGTGCTTCTGAAGTGACACGTTTAAGTGGACAAGATAGATATGAAACCTCAGCTAATATCTCAAAAAATAACTGGAGTACTTCTGAAAATGTAGTCCTTTCTAGTGGTCAGGGGGATGATAAATTTGCAGATTCCCTTGCAGGAACAACACTTGCCTATCAGTTAAATTCACCTATACTTTTGACAAATACAAATTACATACCCACAGTGATATCAGATGAAATAAAAAGGCTTAATGCAGAAAATATCTATTTGCTTGGCGGAACTGGAGTAATAAGCAGTGCTGTGGAAAATAGTTTAAAGAATCTAGGTTATAGTGTAACTAGATTAAGTGGGTTAAATAGGTATGAAACAGCAGCCAGGATTGGAGAAGAAGTCAAAAAATACAAACCAATTGGAGGAGTATTTCTGACTACAGGGTATAAATTTCAATATGCTATGGCTGCTTTACCTTATGTGGGTAAGGAAAATGATATTGTATTATTTACAGATGGGAATTCATTGAATTTTACAACAAAAGATGTTTTGAAGAGGCTCAATGTAGACAATGTAACAATATTGGGAGGAAATGCCGTTGTCCCATCTAATGTGGATAATGAACTCATGAAAATGGGCATTACTGTAAAAAGGATAGATGGAAATACTCCAATAGATTTTAATACCAATATATTGAGAACATTGGGAAATAATATAGATGGACTTGCAGTAGCTAGCGGCAGAGTTTTTGCAGATAGTCTCTCAGGTTCCATAGTAGCTGCTAAAAACAATCTTGGAATGGCTTTAATTGACGATAAATTTGATTACAATATGAGTATGAATAAACTGAATAAAATATTGATATATGGTGGTTATTCCGTTGTTACACCGGAGACTGAAAGCTACTTGAAGGGAATCATGGCCAACTCCAATCTGTCAGATAAAACAGGCAGGCTTATTTTAAATGGCAAAAAAGACTGGTACGAGGCTATTAAGACTGCAATTTCAAATTGTCAGGATGAATTTTTATATGACAATGCTAATTCATCTGCCATGCCCAAGGGTATTGTGGAGATGGTGCTTGAACAGAATCCCGATATAGATTATGTTGAAAGTTACAGCATTTCAAATAGTGGGAGCATTAGTTTTAATTATAGATTTTCAAAAACTGAATTGTCAGATATGAAAAATAGAGCCGCTGAAAAAGCAAAATCAGTTCTCTCTAACATAATTAAGCCTGATATGACAGAAACTGAAAAGGCAAAGGCAATACACGACTATATTGTAAGTAACGCAAAATATGATTATGACAGTTATGCAAAAAATTCAATACCTGCACAGGATTATACAGCATATGGAATTCTGGTTAATGGTACAGGTGTATGTCAGGGATATGCATCAGCATTTAATTTGATGGCAGAAATGTCTGGTATAAAATCTATAGCTGTACGGGGAACTGCCGGGGGAGGAGTTCATGTGTGGAATATGGCTATGCTTGATGGTAAAATTGGATATATAGATACAACCTGGGATGATCCAGTTCCAGATAGAGCAGGGCAAATTATATATAGATATTTTAATATAAGTGGATCTCAGATATCAGAAGACCATTCCTGGGATAAAAATAATTTTACTGAAGATTATTTGAACTATTGATAATATCTAATTCTATGTTATAGATTTTAAGTTTCGAAAAACAAGATCTGCTTCTTGCAAGTATATCTTGTTTTTTTTATAAAAAATTATATTCTCATTTTTATTTTACAAATATTTTATAATTACTTATAATATTTTTAGATGCAGGAGTATATTCCTGCCAATATGATACCTTAAATTATGGAAAAAGAGGTAAATACTTATGGATTTAAAGGGAATAAACCCACAGGATGTGGTATTTGCATTGGATGTAGGGACAAGATCAGTAATAGGTACTGCAGGAATAGTGAAGGACAAAAAATTTGTTGTAATATCTGAGCACTGTATAGAACACGAAAAAAGAGCCATGATCGACGGTCAGATACATGATGTGGGACTTGTAGCTAATGCAGTGAGTATAATAAAAAATAAAATAGAAAAGGATTTAAATATAAAAATAGAAAATGTAGCTATAGCTGCTGCGGGAAGATTTCTGAGAACCGTGTCTGTAAAAGAGGAAATGAAAATTGATTATGACAGGGAAATAGACAGGGATACCATAAGGAGTTTGGAACTGACGGCGGTAAAATCTGCTGAAGAAAAGGTAAGTCGGGATACAAAAGGAAGATTATACTGTGTTGGATATAGTGTAAAAAGTTATTATCTAAATAATTATCTTATAGGCAATCTTATGTATCAAAAAGGAGAAAAGATATCTGCAGAGATCATAGCTACTTTTCTTCCAAGATCTGTAGTGGATAGTTTATATTCTGTTATGGAAAAAGTGGGGCTTCAGGTAGTAAATCTGACTTTAGAGCCTATAGCAGCTATGGAAGCGGCTATTCCTCAGAATTTAAGGCTCTTAAATCTAGCACTAGTGGATGTTGGAGCAGGTACTTCGGATATAGCTATAAGTGACAGGGATACTGTAATTGCATATGGCATGGTACCTCAGGCTGGTGATGAAATTACCGAAATAATATCACAAAAATATATGGTAGATTTTAATAAAGGTGAAGAAATAAAAAAACAATGCAGTAAAGTCAAGGATATAACTTATGTGGATGTCCTAGGTATGGAAAATAAGATTACTTCTGAAGAAATATTGAAGCTCATAAGTCCTGCCGTAAAAAAGATAGCAGATGAAATAGGCAGCAGGATAATAGAGCTAAATGGAGGTAAATCTACCAGTGCAGTTTTTCTAGTAGGTGGAGGTGCACATACTCCCAAACTAAAAGAGTTTTTGGCTGAAAAGCTGAATATATCTCTTAGTAGAATTGCAGTAAAAGACAGACAGTCAGTTCAGGAGTGTATTTGTAATGACAATTCTCTTGGTAGTGCTGGGGTAACAGTCTTGGGAATAGCTTTAGTTTCTATAAGAAAATTAGGACACGGGTTTATAGATGTGATGTTGAATGGAAATGTAATAAGTCTATTTAATTCTCACAGCCACACGGTCATGGATGTAATGCTTCAGGCCGGTATAAATCCCAATAGCCTTATAGGCAAAAATGGTAAAAATATAAGGTTTATGCTAAATGGGATTAAAAGAGTGGCTTTTGGAACCCTTGCTTCAAATGCTGAAGTAAGCATAAATGGTTTAAGGAAGAGCATGGATGATAAGGTCAAAGAGGGAGACAATATAGAGATAAAGTATGCAGTTGACGGCAAGACAGCTCTTCCTAAGGTGATAGATTATATACAAAAAGTGTATTCCATAAGCTTTTTTGTAAATGATATAATAGAAAATTTAGAACCACTGGCATATATAAATGGAACTAAAGTGGAAATTAACAGTGACATAAGTGAAGGGGATAATGTAAACATAATATTTCCTAAAACTCTTGGAGATTATAAAAAGTATTTTTTAGACAAAGAAGAGAATAAATTTGTATATTATCTAAATGGAGAAAAGTTGAATGAAAATTATATAATAAATGAAGGTGATAGAATTTACGGGATAACTGAAAATTCTATGGATGAAAAAAAGAGCGTGAAAGTAGATGAAGAAAACTCAGGATTGAAAGAAGTGAGCCTAGGAAAAGAAGATAGAAGCGTTGAAATGGGAAAAGATAAAAACGATGCTAAAGATGTGAATAATCACGAGATAACTGTAGTTGCAAATGGTAAAAATGTTGTGCTCAAAGGGAAAAAAGATTATATATTTGTAGATATATTCAACCATATAGAATTTGATTTGACAAAGGTAAAGGGAAGATTATATTTACATCTAAATGGAAATAATGCAAGTTATTATGATGCTCTTTCGGAGGGGGATATAATAGAGATAGGATGGGAATAATTCTATGCACTTTAATTATGATTGGAGGTAAATATGAATAGGAATTTTCTAAAAATTGCAGAATCTATAAAGGGAGATCTTATTGATATTAGGAGAGATTTTCACAGACATCCGGAACTTGGATATGAAGAAAAGAGAACTTCTGGCAAGATAAAGGAATTTCTGAAGTCACTTGGTATAGAATACAGGGAAACTGCAGATACGGGAGTATGTGCGGTAATAAGAGGGGTTGGGAATAAAACTATTGGGATAAGGGCAGATATGGATGCACTTCCCCTGCAGGATAAAAAAAATTGCAGTTATTGTTCACAGGTGAAAGGAAAAATGCATGCCTGCGGTCATGATGCACATACCACTATTCTACTTGGAGTGGCAAAAATTTTAAATAGTATAAAAGATGAACTTAAGGGAAATGTAAAATTATTTTTTGAGCCCGCAGAAGAAACCACAGGCGGGGCAAAAATAATGATAGAAGAAGGTGTACTTAAAGATCCTGAAGTGAATAGAATTATAGGGCTTCATGTAGAGGAAAACATAGAAGTTGGAAATATAGGTTTAAAATTTGGGGTTGTAAATGCGGCTTCCAATCCATTTACTATAAAGATAAAAGGTTTAGGAGCCCACGGCGCAAGGCCTAATATGGGAATTGATCCCGTAGTTATGGCAAGCCACGTAATATTGGCACTTCAAGAGATTATAAGTAGAGAACTTCCACCCACAGATCCAGCTGTGCTCACAGTGGGCTCCATTCACGGCGGAACAGCACAAAACATAATTCCGGATGAAGTTACTATATCTGGAATTATAAGAACTATGAAAACCGAACACAGAGCCTATGTAAAAAAAAGACTTATAGAGGTTACAAGAGGAATTGTAAGTTCTATGAGAGGCAAATGTGAAATAGATATACAAGAAAGCTATCCATGCCTTTACAATGACGATAGTGCTGCACAGGACATATTAAAGGCGGCGAAGCAGGTAATAGGAAATGAACGTGTAAAAATACTTCAAAATCCGAGCATGGGAGTGGAGAGTTTTGCTTATTTTTCAATGGAAAAACCTTCTGCATTTTATTATCTGGGATGTAGGAACAAGGCGAAAGGTATAATACATCCAGCACATGGGAACCTATTTGATATAGATGAGGATTGTTTGCCTATCGGTGTAGCAATACAGTGCCAAACAGCTTATAATTTCTTAAAATGACTTGTTCCCAATATTATATAATTAAGATATTTCTAAAGCCATCAATCTGAGATATTTAAAAACTTGGTGGCTTTTTTATATAATTTATAGTATCAGCTATATTTGTTAGATTCTAAAATTATGGTAATATATTTGTTAGAGTTGAGAAAAATAATTTTACAGTTTATGTCTTGTGGTTATAGAAGGGGGAAAATTGATAGATGAAAATAAAAGACTTAACAGCAAATATTTCTTTAGATATCTTTTTACTTGTAAAAGAACTAGAAGAGGATGTAACTAGAAATAAAGATTCATATATTAAATTTTTATTAAGTGATGGTGAAAATGATATACATGGAATTATGTGGTCTGCATCCCTGGAGGAGTTGGGAGAAGGTGTAAAACCTGGAAAAATAATTAAAGTGAGAGCATTAGTCAGAAATTATAAAGATAATTTGCAGTTGAATATAACAAACTGTCGGCCGGCGTTGGATAAAGACAAGGTAAATATAAAGGATTTTATCAAGAGTGTGCCTGTAGATCCGGAAACCATGTTTAATGATTTCATTCGTGAGACTGAAAATTTTAATAATAATGATCTTAAAAATATAGTGGAGAAGCTTTTAATGGACAATAAGGACAAATTGATATATTATCCTGCAGCTAAAAAGGTACATCATGCAGTTAGAGGAGGACTACTATATCACATGTACAGGATGTTTAAAAACGCACAGAGCATTGTTTCTGTATATGGATCCTACATAAACAGAGAATTGTTGTTTTCCGGTGTCATGCTGCACGATATTGGGAAAATTAAGGAACTTGACTCCAGCGAATTAGGTGTAGTGGAAGATTATTCTAAAGAGGGCAAATTACTGGGTCATATTGTAGAAGGTATAGTAATGGTTCATGATGCAGCAAGTGAATTGGGAACTCCTGAAGAAATAGAGCTGCTTTTAAAACATATGATAGTTTCGCATCACGGTGTGGAGGAAAATGGCTCACCTAAAAAGCCAATGACTTTGGAGGCTGAGATATTACACTATTTAGACGAGATAGATGCAAGTGTATATCAGTTTGAGGAAGCTTTAAAGGGTATCACCAAGGGTAAATTCAGTGATAAACAATTTTTCCTTGGAAACATACAACTGTATAAGAGTGAATTATGATGATTTTTATATTGATTTAGTCAAGGACAGTAGTATATAATTAGATGTTGTCCGTATAAAGTGATTCTCAGTTCATATGAAGTTTGTTTATTAATGCAAAATTTTTTGGAGTCATATAAGGATAATTTAGAACTTAAATATATTAAAAGTACTGGAGAGATCATGATGAGAGTTGAAATCGGAAATAATGAATCTGGTCAAAGGCTGGATAAATTTTTGAGAAAGTGGTTGAAGGATGTACCACTAAGCGGTATATACAAGGCTATAAGAAAGGGCGACATCAAGGTAAACGATAAAAAATCCAGAGAAAATTATTTTCTGTCAGCGGGAGATATAATAGAAACTAAGTATATAACTTCTATGCAGGAAAAAACAAAGTTGAAAAAAGTAGAAAGCAATTTTTTGAAAATAACCTACGAAGATAAAAACATGCTTTTAGTTGAAAAATGGCCCGGAATTTTGGTACATTCGGGAAAAAGCTCCAATGGTTCAACTTTAACTGATTATGTACTTTCATATCTATATGACAAAGGGGAATACGATCCAGGAAAGGAAATTACATTTACTCCTTCACCCTGCAACAGGCTCGACAGAAATACATCAGGTATAGTTATATATGGTAAAAACTATGATTCACTGAAATTGCTGAATGAAATGGTAAAGAACAGGAATATAAAAAAATACTATGAGGCAATGATAAAGGGGAAAATAGAAGAAGGCCTATATGAGGGATATATCCTAAAGGATATAAAAAATAATATGTCCATTGTATATGATGTTCCCAAAAAGAATACTAAAAAAATATCCATGAAAGTAAAAGTTCTCCAAACTTGCGGCACTTTTTCACTAGTAGATCTGGAACTTATTACAGGCAGAAGTCATCAGTTGAGGGCTCATTTGGCACATCTGGGTAATCCTATAATTGGAGATGCAAAATATGGAACACCAAAATTGAACAGCCTTTTTTACAATAAGTATGGATTAAAATATCAATACCTTTATGCCTATAAATTAAATTTCAGAGACTGTCCCGAACATTTAAAATATATGGAAAACAAGACCATATCGGAAAGTCTGCCACCTATATTTAGAAAGATTAAAAATGACTTGTTTGATAAATTTTAGATTTGGTATAGGGAGTTTTGAATTATGAAGGAACAGTCGACTACTAAAGGCTTTGCCATACTTTCAGCAGCAGGAATGCTGGTAAAGATCCTGTCCATAATATACATACCACTTTTCATGAGAATAGTCGGGGATGAAGGCTATGGCCTTTACGGAGCATCCTATCAGATATACACTTTTGTCTATGTGCTTACCAATTCAGGAATACCGGTGGCCATATCCAAACTTATATCCGAGCTGAATGCAGTGGGGAATTACAGGGATGCAGTGAAGGGATTTAAGATAGCCAGATTCATGCTTATGGCAATGGGAATAGTGATGGCGGCACTGCTGATGATTTTCGCATCCCCGCTGTCCAGAGTAATGAAATACAGCAAGATCTATCTATCCCTTTTAAGTTTGGCTCCTGCCATACTGTTTACCTCTGTGGCTTCAGCTTACAGGGGATATTTTCAGGGCAGTGGCAATATGACACCTACAGCTGTATCCCAGGTAATAGAGCAGATAGTAAATACCATATTTGGTATAGCATTTGCAGCGTACCTGATAAAGTACGGAGTGGAAGTGGGATGTGTAGGAGCACCTATCGGCACTTCCCTTGGAGCACTGGCTTCTGCATGCTTTCTAATGTTCTGTTATGAAAACTCCAGAAGATCTGGCATGTATAAGAAGATGACAGTTCAGAAGTCAGAGAGAATTGACACCGGCAAACTGGTGAAAAGAATTATAAAATATGGAGTGCCTATAACCATATGTGTGGGGATGACCTATGCAGGAAATCTGGTTGATATGTGGAACACAAAGTCCAGACTCATGGCCGGCGGATTTAGTGATGTAAACTCAACCATACTTTATGGATATCTTACAAAATACCAGCAGCTTTTGAATGTACCTATAACCATAATATCCTCTCTTTCAGCGGCTATACTTCCTGCAATATCCGCAGCTGTTGCCATCAAAAACGGCAAGAAGGTAAAGGACAATATAAATTATTCCTTCAGGCTCTGCTTTCTGATTGCAATTCCCTGTGCATTTGGATTTTCCGTTTTAAGCGATCCAATATTTCAGATGCTTAAATTCAGAGGTGGATCCTATATTATGGCATGGGGTTCAGTGGTGCTTGTATTGATGTCCCTCATGCAGATCCAAACCACCATCCTGCAGAGTATAGGAAAACTTTTTACTGCCACCTTGTACTCCATAATAGGTATATGCGTAAAAATAATTACGAATTATTTCCTGATTTCCATACCTGAAATAAATATACTTGGCGCTGTAATAGGCAGTACTATGGGATTTATAATTCCCATAGCATTGAATCACCGAATTATTAAAAAATCTTTAAATGTAAGAGTCAGCATGCTGAATCATGCGGTTAAACCGCTGGCTGCTTCAGCTGCCATGGGAATCATAGTATATGTGAGTTATTTTTTAATGCATTTTGTACTGAAATTTATCAAAATTCCGTATCTTCCAAATGCAATTTCAACTGTATTATCCATAGCAATTGGAATTGTGACCTATATGTATGTTCTGGTTTTAATCGGAGGAATAAGCAAAAGGGATTTACAGTCACTGCCTTCCAGGGCTATAAAATTAGTTCCAAGATTTATATTGACCAAAATGAGATAGGATAACTTCTAAGGGCTTCCATAGAAGTTATCCTTTATAAGTTCGTGCATATTTAATGCCAAGGTAGTCAGAGAAGTGATCATCAGGCTTATACCACATCCGTATACATTTATACTTGGTATACCTGTTAAAAAATATACCAGTATCACATCCATAACTGAAGAAATAAGAGAATTTCTGAGTATTACTTTCTGTTTACCTATGCCATTTAAAATTCCAAAAGTTGACATGGATACGAATATAATTGGAGCGGACAATGCTGTAAATTTTATATAGTCTTCCAGATCATATCGTCTATAAAATAATTCTCCTAAATAGTCAGACAGGGAAATGCAGATTATCATAGTCAAAACTCCCAAAAATAAAGCTATTTTTACAATTTGAGATATTCTTCTCTCAATTGCCCAATAATCTTTTTTGCTCATTTTTTCTGATAAATCCGGTATGAGAACTATGGACATGGAGGTTATAATTGTAGTTGGAAAAAATATTATGTTCATGGCCATACCATTAAATCTGCCTATCATACCAAGAGCTGCATTGTATTCTATTCCCGATGCCACCAGCCTTCTTGGAACTATCAGAGCTGAAATGGCTGAAAGGGACGTAGATAAAAATCCATTTATGCATAGTGGAAATGATATGACAAGTATGTTGAATAAAAGCTGTAATTTGTCTTCTGTATTTGAGAAATTGAATCCAAATCTTCTTTTTTTTATCTTGTACATAACGTAGAGTACAGTGAAACTTATGAATTCCCCCAAAGTTAAAGTTATATAAGCTGCAGTTACAGTCCCATTTACATCTTTCAGTGAAAATGAATTTATGAGTAAAGTTATTATGACAATTCGCAGAAATTTTTCAGATATATCTATAAAAGCGGGTATTTTCATCTCTGATATCCCGTAAAAATAACCCTTCAGTATGGACGAAAGTGCTATAAAAAAAATGGCAGGACACATAACCTGAAGAGCATGGATGGATCTGGTATCTTTTATTATATTGGCACTTATGTAGGGGGCATTTATAAATATCATACAAACTACAAAAGTAGCCAGCAGAGAATTAAAAGTCAAGGATATGTCTATGGAGCGGTTTAAATTATTGAAATCATCTCTTCCGAAATATACTGCAGCAACTCTGGAAATTGCGGTTACCATACCTCCTGTAATGAGACATATAAACAGATCGTATACAGGCATTATAAGTCCGTAAAGTCCCATACCTTCAGCTCCTAGATTTCTGGACAATATTATTGAAAATACAAATGCGAATATTGAGGTTATTAAGTTTGAACAGATTAGGATAAGTGTACTTTTTAAAAATCTTTCTCTTTTCATAAAAACTCCTGACCTACAGATTATATTGATAATATTTAAAACATCAATATTAATAATTATGACAAGCATTTAAAGTATATTCTTTTTATTTTCAGGGTTTTTATTACTTTACAATCCTATGATATACTATAGATAACCGTTTGGTAGGAAATTTTAATTTACGATTTAGGGGGTACGTTCAATGAGAAAATTGATTTGCAGAATCTGTGGTGCAATTATAGATGATAAAAATTATTTTTATAATGCAGAAGCATTTGAAGGGAAAAACACCCTGGATAATATAAGCTTTTGCCCTTTTTGCGGGGCACCCAGGAAATATATGATATCAAAAAATGAAAACGCAGAAGAGCAAAAATATAATTTTGATGCAGGAAGCCTTAAAATAATAGATCATGCATATAAATTAGAAATATTTAATGGTGACTTTTATGATAAAGTGTCTAAACTTGCCGCAAATATTCAAATAAAAAATATGTTTAGATCTCTTTCGAGAGTGGAGTATGTACATGCCAATATACACCGCAAAATAGGTGGATTTACTGTAAAACCCAAACTTAAAAGCCTGGATTATTCTAAATACAAAAGCGACGGGGAACTTCTTAACATGGCCTGTAAAAGGGAAAAACATGCAGTAGAATACTATGAAAGATATGCAGATAAAATGAATGACTACCAGGTTAAAAAGATATTCGATGTGTTGGCAAAGGTGGAAAAAATGCACATAGATCTTACTAAAAAAGCAAATTAGTCATGCGTGTATTCAAAAGATAAATTAATTAATATAATTCCCATTTTGAAATAACTTTTTCCCATAATTGGATTTTAGAATAATTTTAATGGAGATATTTCAATGTTTCTGGTATTGGCTTGATTTATGCTTTTAAGAATCAATAAAAAATACAGGAGGTAATTTTCAATGAAAGCTGCATTTATTTTTTTAGCACCAGGAGCCAATCCTAAAATCCATAAATCAATTATAAAGACGGTGAAAATGGAACTTATAAGTGTAGGAGTCTCAAGTTATGATGAAGCCTGTAAAGTTGCTGTGGATCTAGTAAAAGATGATATTTGCGCAATAGAATTATGCGGCGGCTTTGGAGTTAATGGTACCGCCAGGGTTAAAGAAGCTGTAAAAAGTAAAATACCTGTAGGAGCAGTGAGATTTGACATTCATCCGAGACTTGGAAATAAAAGCGGAGATGAAATCTTCTAATTGATGAAAAAAGACATAAGAGGAAGTGATTTTATTGAATTTGAAACCAGAGTGNATTTGACATTCATCCGAGACTTGGAAATAAAAGCGGAGATGAAATCTTCTAATTGATGAAAAAAGACATAAGAGGAAGTGATTTTATTGAATTTGAAACCAGAGTGGCTGAAAATGAAAGCACCTGATGCAGTTGTATTAGATAAAATGGAAAATATGTTAAAGAAACTCTCGCTCCATACAGTCTGTGAAAGTGCAAATTGTCCCAATATAGGAAAATGCTTCAAGCACAAGACAGCTACTTTTATGGTGATGGGGGATACCTGCACGAGAAATTGCAGATTCTGTGCTGTAAATAAAGGGATGCCGCAGGAACTTGATCCTAAAGAACCTGAAAACGTAGCCATTGCCAGCAAAAAACTTGGACTTAAACATACAGTTGTAACTTCCGTTACAAGAGATGATTTAGAAGATGGAGGAGCAGGACATTTTGTAAAGATCATAGAAGCCATGAGAAGAAAAAATCCGCATTCCACTGTAGAACTTCTTATACCCGATTTAAAGGGCAATTGGAATGCTTTAAAAGACATAATTGATGCAGGACCGGATATACTAAATCATAATATTGAAACGGTGGAATCTTTATATAAAAAAGTCAGGCCCTTGGCAATTTATGATAGATCCATTGAACTGCTGAGACAAGTTAAAATATTCAACAGCAGTGTGTATACAAAGTGCGGTATAATGCTGGGACTTGGAGAAACAAAGCAGCAGGTATTGAAAGTAATGGATGATCTATTGAAAGCCGGCTGTGATATATTGACAATAGGTCAATATCTCAGACCATCTAAGAAGCATCTGCCTGTTTTTGAATACGTCACTCCTGAAAAGTTTGCAGAGTACAAAAAAATGGCATTGGATAAGGGATTTAAGGTTGTCTTTTCAGGACCCTATGTTAGAAGTTCCTATAAGGCCTTTGAGAGTATTAAAATCTTGGAGAATTTAAAATAGTTAATATATCTTTACGCAGATAGACGCTTGAATTAAAAGGTCAGTGTCTATCTCTTAATTTTTTGTGCTGTTAGATATATATATTGTATAATATATTATAAGAGTACTGTTATATTTCATATAGAATTTACGAGGAGGAATGACTATGGGCTATATAGATAAGATTAAAGAAAGACGCCGTAGATTTATAGAATATAATGAAATACCAAAAGATGTTAGGCCTGATATTTTAAATTCCTGGATACGATGTAAAAACTACGGTGTTGGAGAAAACAGCAATAAGGCTAATATTCTTTTCAAAAGTGAATTTGATGCTGTACTTGAGGAAAAAAAAGAATTTATAAGAATTTGTCTACCTGTAATGTTAAATTTATATGAAATCTTGAAAGATACAAATTATTCAATTATACTGACAGATGAAAATGCAGTTATTTTAAAAATTCTGGGAAATGAAAGAATAATGGCTGCAAACAAGAATCTGGATTTTTTAGAAGGACGCAGATGGAGAGAGGAAGATGTTGGAACCAATGCTATTGGAACTTGTATTTATTTAGATAAACCTGTTTGGACATTAGGTGCAGAACACTACTGCAGAGAACAGCATAAGTGGACATGTTCTGCAGCACCAATACACAACAGCAGGGGGAAAATAATAGGCTGTATTGATCTATCAGGAAGCATAGGAACTTTTCATTCCCATACTCTGGGTATAGTTGCTGAAGCATCCAATACCATACAGGAACAGTTTGCCATAAGTGAACATAGAAAATGGACAGAAGTTGCGTTTAATTCAATAAAAGAAGGCATGCTGGTTTTAGATAATGAGTTTAAAGTCAAATATTTCAATGAAAAAATATGCAGTATACTTGGAATTCATAAAAGCGAAATGTATAAATTGGATATGAAAGTTCTATTAAGAGACGTAGCCAATGATATGTACGGATTAAGCGACAATGGGAAAATTGCCTATAGAGAAATAAGTTTATATGTAAAAAATAAAAGAGTGGAATGTAATATAAGTGTAACGCATGTCCTAATAGGTGAAAATTATGTTGGATTTGTAATCGTTATACAAAAAGCAGGTACGATGCGTGGAGTAGTAAACAAAATAGCAGGATTCTCTTCCAGGTATGATTTTGACAACATACTGACTAATAATCCTAAAATGTTGGGTATAATTGAAGATGCAAAGAGAATAGCTCAAAATGAATGTACTGTACTGATAACAGGAGAAAGCGGTACAGGAAAGGAATTATTCGCTCACTCTATTCATAACAGAAGTAAAAGGTGTAATGGGCCCTTCGTGGCAATAAACTGTGCGGCACTTCCCAAGGATCTTGTGGAAAGCGAGTTATTCGGCTATGAAAAAGGTGCTTTTACGGGGGCATCTAAAGAGGGTAATCCTGGAAAATTTGAACTTGCAAATGAGGGTACAATATTTTTGGATGAAATTGGAGAATTACCTCTTGAAATTCAATCTAAGCTCCTAAGAGTTTTAGATAATCATACTATTAGCAGAATTGGTGGAAAATATGAGAGAAATCTAAATGTAAGAATTGTGGCAGCTACAAATAGAGATCTTATAAAAGAGGTTAATGCCAAAAATTTTAGGAGCGATTTATATTTCAGATTAAATGTATTTAATTTAAAACTGATCCCTTTAAGAGAGCGAAAAGAAGATATAGAAATGTTTGTGAGATTTTTTTTGAATAGATTGAATAAAAAAAATCAAATGCAGATAGAGCATATAGATAAAAGTTTTATGGATATTATCAAAGAATATAACTGGCCTGGAAATGTTAGAGAACTGGAAAACGTAGTTCAAAGAGCATATTACCTATCTAAAAATGGAATTATAACGGATTCCCTGATACCTGATTATATTATGGAAAGTGTTGGGAATATCCAGGATTATACAATATCTTTAGAAAACAAGTCAAAAAATAAGATTAAAACTGTAGATCAAGTTGAAAGAGAACTTATTGTTAAAGCATTAGAGCAGTGTAATGGAAATGTGATAAATGCAAGTAAGCTAATTGAAATGGGAAAATCTACACTTTACAGAAAAATTAAAAAATACAATTTAAAATAGTAGTCTTTTCTTTTATCTCTATTTAAGGTGATTTACACAGTCAACTTAAATAGAGAATCTTATTTTTACAAATCATATAAAATATCAAAAATTCAGACTTGTC
The DNA here is from genome assembly GCF_042436595.1 of Clostridium sp. MT-14. Lineage (NCBI taxonomy): Bacteria > Bacillati > Bacillota > Clostridia > Eubacteriales > Clostridiaceae > Clostridium > Clostridium sp. MT-14. The sequence continues at coordinate 3,065 of NZ_JBHMIY010000043.1, read as the reverse complement.
CAAAAATGGGAAAGAAATAATTCCCGTTATGAAAAAATTTCTTTGAAGTAGTTTTTTAAATTGACGATTTTACAGGATAAATCATAAATATAGAATCCCTTGATATTTGGCATGAGTTTTGCTAAATAAATTTATAAATGAATACAAACCATTTTTATATTCAAAGCAAAAGAGGTGGACACCAATGTAATCGTTTATGAATGTAATTATACTGCTGATATCTGTATTTAATACTATTGGGAGGGATTATTTTGGAAAAGGTAAAAGAAAGAGAAAGCATAAAAAACAATACACTTATAGATATCTATGACAAAATGTTAAAAATAAGGGCATTTGAGAACATGGCAAAGGACAATTTTGCAGAGGGAAAAATTCCAGGATTTGTACATCTTTATATAGGTGAAGAAGCCATATCTTCCGCTGTTTGTGAAAACTTAACTGATGCCGATTATATAACCAGTACTCACAGAGGTCATGGTCACATAATAGCAAAAGGCGGAGAACTCAAATATATGACTGCTGAGCTTTTTGGAAAAGCTACAGGATACTGTAAAGGAAAAGGTGGATCCATGCATATTGCAGATGCAACCAAAGGAATACTTGGCGCAAACGGTATAGTAGGTGCAGGACACGATATAGCATTAGGTGCAGGAATGAGTGCACAGTACAGGGGAACAGATCAGGTTTGTGTATGTTTCTTCGGCGATGACTCTACAAATCAGGGTACATTTCACGAATCACTGAACATGGCAAGTGTTTGGAAACTTCCCATTGTATATGTCTGCGAAAACAATGGATACGGAATATCAACTTCTCAGAAAAGACACCAGAATATCAAAGATATATCCGTAAGGGCTAAAGCCTATAATATGCCTGGAGTTACAGTAGATGGGAACGATGCCGTGGCAATTTACAAGGCTGCCAGTGAGGCCATACAAAGAGCCAGAAAGGGAGAGGGTCCAACTCTCATAGAGTGTAAAACCTACAGGCAGAGAGGACATTTTGAAGGGGATCCAGCGCCTTATAAACCAAAAGAAGAACAGGAAGCATGGATTAAAAAGGATCCTATTCCCCGTTTCGAAAAATATCTGCTGGAAAATAGAGTTTTAAGTGAAGATAAAATAGATAAAATGAAAAAATCTGTTGACGAACAAATTAAAGAGGCAGTTGATTTTGCAATGAACAGTCCTGAACCAGAATTGAATTCAGTATTTGAAGATGTGTACAGCGATATAAAAGAGGGGGTTGAATAGGTATGTCAAAAATAACTTTTTCACAGGCAATAAAAGATGCTATGTGCACTAAAATGCGCCAGGATAAAAATGTACTGTTGTTTGGTGAAGATGTAGGTCCCTTTGGAGGGTGTTTTGGAGTAAGCCAGGGAATGCATGATGAATTTGGTGAAATGAGAGTGAGAGATACTCCTATTTCAGAAGGTGCCATTTTAGGGTGTGCTATCGGATCTGCCGCTACAGGATTGAGACCTATTGCAGAGCTTATGTTTATGGATTTCATGACGGTTGGAATGGATATGCTGGTTAATCAGGCGGCAAAATTGAGATATATGTTTGGAGGTAAAATAAATTTACCCATGGTGGTAAGAGTTCCATGCGGAGCTGGATTCCAGGGGGCAGCACAGCACTCACAGTGTCTTGAAGCGTGGATTACACATGTACCGGGGCTGAAGGTGGTTTATCCTACTACGGCGGCAGATGCCTATGGATTAATGCTTACTTCAATAGATGATAATAACCCTGTGATTTTCATAGAGCATAAAGGCCTTTATCCTAAAAAAGGCGAAGTAGACGAAAGTTCGGCACCAATACCTCTTGGTGTTGCAGATGTAAAAAAAGAGGGAAAAGATGTTACCATAGTGGCAACAGGCAAAATGGTTGACGAAGCACTTTCAGCTGCCCAAAAACTTTCAGGAGAAGGTATTGACGCAGAAGTAATAGATCCACGAACTCTCTTCCCTTTTGATAAAGACACAATATTCAATTCAGTGAAAAAGACAAATAGAGCGGTGGTTGTAACTGAAGAAACCAAAAGAGGAGGCTTCGGGGGAGAAATTTCCGCCCTGATAAGTGAGGAGATATTTGATTATCTGGACGCTCCGGTAGTCAGAATTGGAAATTACAACGTGCCAATACCGTTTTCACCGAAACTTGAAAGCTATATACTGCCTAATGCAGATAAAATAGTAGCTGCTGTAAAGAAAACATTATAAGTAGATGTGTAATTCAGGGAACATTTCTCTGAATTACATTATCCTATTTGTATTCAATCTAGATGTTAGGAGGGTTTTTAATGAGTTGTATTGAAGTGATGCCGAAACTTGGATTGACCATGACAGAGGGGACCCTGGTAAATTGGCATAAAAGTGAAGGAGAGAAAGTTGAAAAGGGAGAAATTCTATTTGAGGTTGAGACGGATAAGCTTACAAATGAAATAGAAGCAAAAGAAAGCGGAGTACTTAGGAAAATACTGGTAGAAGAAGGTGAGACAGTTAAATGTCTGCTGCCTGTGGGTATTATTGCAGGGGAAAATGAGGACATATCGGAGCTTTTAAAGCAGGCAGGTTCCAGGGTCAGTGAAAGTGAAGATAAGGAGGAGGTGATGAAGTCAGAAGTGTCCGCTGAACCTCAGGCTTCAGAACTGGCCAAAACTGGAGACAGAATAAAGATATCACCCCTTGCCAGAAAGATTGCCCTGCAGGGCGGCGTGAGTTATGAAAACATAAAGGGTACAGGTCCTAAGGGCAGAATAGTAAAGAAAGATGTAGAAGCATATATTGAAAGCACCAGGATCAAAGTATCTCCTGCAGCTGCAAAGCTGGCAGAAGAACTCAACGTGGATCTCTCGGGTATAAAGAAGCATGGGAGGATAATGAAAAAAGATGTGCTGGAGGCTGCAGAGGCAGCCAAAGTGTCTGAGGCAGCACCTGAAGTAAAGACGGAAGAAGAAAAAGCATCACCGCAGCAGGCAGCTGTCAGAGGTGAAAAAGCTGTTAAGATGTCTGCAATGAGGAAAGTCATTGCAAAGAGGATGAGTGAAAGCGTCAGCGT
>NZ_JBHMIY010000042.1:0-27282 GCF_042436595.1 Clostridium sp. MT-14 | reverse complement strand
ATGAAACAAAATTAACAAATTGTTTCATTAGTATATAGAATTCAATAATTAAATGGAAAAATTTAAATCTATAAGCTAAATAAGTGTATGTAGCTGTATGTATATTATAATGTTATTTTTAATTTTTTATAATTAAAATGTTAAAAAATATATTAGTAGTATATCCAGAATCCTATAATTTTATTTGAGAGAGTTATGAATATTGTATACGATTAAAGTATATCTATAGATTAATTGCTTTCTTTTGTGGTTGAAGCCATGAACCGTGTACAATTCAACCACGTTCATATCAGAATATTCAGCGATATAGTTTTGAAAACCTTTATAAAGGTTTTCATTTCCTATTACGAAATTAAATTTATTAAACTATTGACCTAGAGTTAACTCTAGCGAGTATAATGTTATTTAAGGAACGATGATTACAACGCTCCTTTTATGCATATAACAATTTCGAAATGGGAGTGAATGAAAAATGGAAAAAGCAAAAGTTTATTTTACGGATTTTCACACGGTGGCTTTTGGAGATGGACTGCCAACTAAACTTAAAAAATTAATCAAAAGGGCTGGTATTGGACAGATCGATATGGATGGCAAGTTTGTTGCTATTAAGATGCATTTTGGTGAATTGGGGAACATAAGCTACCTTCGCCCCAATTATGCCAAGGCTGTGGCTGACGTAGTAAAGGAGCTAGGTGGAAGGCCTTTTTTAACTGATTGTAATACTATGTACCCTGGCAGCAGAAAAAATGCTCTTGAACATTTAGAATGTGCATGGGAGAATGGCTTTACACCAATGACTGTGGGATGTCCTGTTCTGATCGGGGATGGATTGAAGGGTACAGACGATATTGCAGTACCTGTATCAGGAGGTGAATATGTAAAAGAAGCCAGAATTGGACGTGCCATTATGGACGCGGATGTGTTCATCAGTCTGACACATTTCAAGGGGCACGAGATGACTGGTTTTGGCGGCACCATCAAAAATATCGGTATGGGCTGCGGTTCTCGTGCTGGAAAAACAGATCAGCACAGCAGTGGCAAGCCACACATCGACCAAGCACTGTGCCGGGGCTGTAGGAGATGTCAGCGGGAATGTGCCAACGATGGACTGGAGTTTGATGCAGTCAGCAAGAAGATGATGGTTAATCACGAAAATTGTGTTGGCTGCGGCAGATGTCTGGGTGCGTGCAATTTTGATGCTATTGTATTCGACAACAATGCTGCCAACGAGCTGCTAAACTGCCGTATGGCGGAGTATGCTAAGGCTGTAGTAGATGGCCGCCCTAGTTTCCATATTTCACTTGTGGTGGATGTGTCTCCAAATTGTGACTGCCACGGAGAAAACGACGTGCCTATTCTGCCTAATTTGGGTATGTTTGCATCCTTTGACCCGCTGGCATTAGATCAAGCCTGTGCAGACGCCTGTTTAAAAGCCACACCACTTCCAGGAAGCCAACTATTTGATAATATGTCAAAGCCGAGTTTCATTGACCATCATGACCATTTTACCAATTCTACACCTGGATCCGAATGGCGTAGCTGCTTGGAACATGCAGAGAAAATTGGTTTAGGTACTCGAGACTATGAAATGATCGTGATCAAATGAACTGAGTATATGATAAAAGAGTTGTTTTACAGGTACAGGCAATTCGTTAAAATAGTTAAAGATTTAAGAGAAAAATTATGAATATTCAGGAGACGTATAAAATGTATGTAACAAGCGAAACAATTGTAACTATTTTAAAAGTTTTACATAGCATAAATTGAAGTGTTTAATTTGGAGGATGTTATGTATTTTGACAAATATGAATGCCCTTTTTTAAGTCATAATGACTATGGGTATAGAAATGATAATATGAATGTACCTGCCAGAAAAGCTGTGGCCCATATAGCGGGAGGCCCTTTGGATCCTAACATAAGAGGTACTGCTGTCTTTACTCAAGTACCTGGGGGGACTGAGGTTTCTGTAGAAGTTAATGGATTACCTACTTATAGACCTGCCATGGATGGAAATCCTCAAATTGGGCCTCATGGATTTCATATACACCAAAATGGTACATGTGCTGTAGGTGATTCTGCTGAACCATTCAGTTCTGCCGGAGAACATTGGAATCCAACTAACCAGCCCCATGGCAATCATGCAGGAGATTTTCCTGTTCTCTTTTCTAATAATGGTTACTCTAGAATGACTTTTTTTACAAATAAATTTAATGTTGCTCAGATTATTGGAAAATCAGTGATCATACATGAGAGCCCAGATGATTATAGAACTCAGCCTTCTGGAGCGTCTGGTAGAAGGTTAGCTTGCGGTGTTATTAGAGTAGTGATGTAATTAAAGAATGTTTAAGAAAAATATTTTCTTATGGGATAATGGGTGATACCTCAGTATATTGGGGTAATGGTAGCGGTCGGATAAAAAAAGATTAGAATTTCTCTAGTTTCAGAGTGTCGACTTTGTTGGCGCTCTGAAAAAATATATTTTATATTTTTTCACAGTATTAATTATTTTAAAGTCTAATTAGGTAATGAACTTACGATGGTATCCCATTATCATTAAAAATAACATAATCACTAAATTCACGATCTGCTTTCTTTACATTCATATCTTTAGGTTTTCTTTTTAATTTTGATACATTAGCTTATCAGTACAAATGTTAATATCAATTTCATGTATTTATTTTTCATCTTTACAACAATAACCCTTGTTTTAAAATATGCTATTTTCTCAACCGTTTACAATTTATAAAGGTCAATCTGATTTTTTGATGGTATAATTAATAATGTTGACAATTGGTTTTCTATAAAATGGTACTGAGTAAATTAAGGTTTGAATAATTTATTTTAAAGAAATTATTTGAGAATGGGTGATAAAATGGATAGAAAAACTTTAATTAAAAGAAAGATAATGAATAAATTTATAGATGCTACATTTATGATAATTGATACTGAAGGTGTGGGGAACGTTACGATAAGAAAGGTATCAAGTATTGCAGGATATAGCAGCTCTACCTTGTATAATTATTTTGAGGATTTAGATCATCTTGTTTTATTTGCATGTATAAGATATTTAAGAGATTATACTCAGGGCTTAAAGAATTATATAAAAAATGCTAAGAATAGTTTTGAAAGATATATTTTAATATGGAAGTGCTTTTGTGCTTATTCATTTGAAAGACCTGAAATTTACAATCTTATTTTTTTTTCAGGCCATAGTAATTCATTGAATAACACTATTAGTGAGTATTATAGAATATTTCCCGAAGAATTGGCTGATTCGTCACTTCGTCTTAATTCTATGTTAATAGGGAATGATATTTATTCAAGAACATTATATTCATTTGAAGGTTGTGTTGAGGAAGGGTATTTCAATGAAGAGGATATAGTAGAATTAAATGAAATCACTATTTTAATATATCAAAGCGTATTGTCAAATCTACTAAAGAAGAATCCACCATATAGTTCAGAAGAAGCTTTGAAAAAAGTAATGAAATATATTAGAAGAGTTGTTAAGGCTTATCAATTACCTAACAATTAGCTATAAGGCATGAATTTTAATGATTATTTTAGTTAAGTTACTTTTTTACTGTTCATAGATCAGATTTAAAAGATGCATATTTGATCGATATCTAATACAAATGATATGCCAATAAAAAATTATTGAAATAAACACTAAAATGAGATATTATAATATTAAATAGATCGTGATCATATATTTAGAAAATTTAATCATGATTTATTTAAAAGACATAAGTTATTCAAAATTTAATCTGTTTATTTTAATAAAATCATGGATGAAAGAATTAAAGGCGTAAAATTAAAATTAGACTTATTAAAAAATAATTGCATGTTTATTTATATCTTACCTATTATTATTTTACATATTTAAATATTCAAATAAAACTAAAATTGAATATGAATGTAGAGATTGTTATAAATAATTAATAAATCTTAAGGGGGTAAGTATAATGACAAAGTTAGAGTTCATAAAAAAGGTGGAAGAAATTTGTTTAATGGAAAATTGTAGCATCTCGAGTGCAATTGATGTAGTTATGCATGAAAATAGAATAACTAATACAGAGTTCATTGCATTGTTCTGTAAAGGTAAAAGTAGTATAGAAGATGATACACATATAATGTTTAAATGAGGAAACTTTTTAATGTTTTTTATTTATATTGTCATAGGTAATTAATTGTTATTTTATCTGTTTTTATATCCCGTGCGCTAAGTTTCTGTTCCGGATGGCCGATGGCAATGCCTAACAGTGGTTCAAAGTCATCGGGGAGGTTCAATATCGCTGTATTGTCAAGTTCAGGAATTTCGCGCATTGCTTCAAGGGAACCCCACATAAATACGCTGCCCAAGCCAAGATTTGTGGCAGCCAAGTGCATAGAGTAGGTAATGCATGCGACATTTGAAAACTCAATGCCTGGTTGTAAATCCTGTTTCCTGTGAGATACAAAAATTACTGTCGGAGCGCCGTAAAATGGATCGAAAGCTTTCTGGTTTAGTTCAACATTAGAGGTATCGCCTATGATCTTTTTCATCTTAGCTTTATCCTCCCAGCGTTTAGCGGAAGCTTCTGATAGCTTATCAAGTATATATCTGCTCTGTACGACGGTCAAATGTATGTCCTTATACTGATTACTACCTACTGGGGCGCTACTTGCAGCGGCTAGTATGTCGGCTAAATTGTCCTGAGATATTTGTTCCTGCGTAAACTTTCTGGTAGATTTTCTATAGCGCAGTAATTCAAAGTAATCCATAAATACCATCCTTTCATGCCACCAAATTTTGTTTATAGCAACTTGCACTACAACGATAACATGAGCTGTTTGTAGTGTCAATGATTACAATTGATTGTTATAATGATATTTATCAAAAACCTTGATTTTCCTAACTTTATGGCATATAATGATAGAGTAAAAACTGTATAAGACAGTTCGAAACCATCCTGTCTATAAGTGGCGTAAGGCCAGTTATATCAATAGTTACAGAAATAGAAAATCCATTTGCAAACATATTTGCAAACATGGAATTTAAACAGACAATCTATGAGCTATGTATTATTATACATTTAAGCCTGTGTTTTTTTATGTGTATTTTTACTGCTTTTAATTAACATAGCTATTTTTTCAGCAGCTTCACGGTCGATAGATTCCATTACATGTGAATACAAATCTAAAGTTATAGATGCTTTACTATGTCCCAACCTACTACTGGCAACTTTAGTACTAACTCCAGCTGTTAGCATTAAACTTGCATTTGTATGCCTTAAATCGTGAAATCTTATATGAGGGAAGTTATGAGTCTTTAAAAAATTACTGAACATGAAAGATAGCACATGTGGGGTTATAGGAAGACCATTTACTTTTCTGGTACATACTAAATTTTTATCTGTACCCCAGGTATTTCTGCTTCTTACTTTCATCTCACATTGCCATCTGTAGTGTTCTCTTAATATAGGAACTAGTGATTTTGGAATAGCTATAGTTCTTTTGCTTTTTAAAGTTTTTGGTTCCTTAAAATAATATTTGCCACTTATATACTCTAAATTTTGTATTACACTTATTGTTTTATTATCTAAGTTTACGGCATCCCAGCTGAGTCCCAAAACTTCACCACGACGCATACCTAAAAGCAATGCTAATGTAACAGGCATTTTTAATGTTAGATTGCCTTGGACTTCTTCTAAAAGCAGGTTACATTGATCCGCACTTAAAATTTTGGTTTCTTCTTTTTTCTGTCGTGGTAATTTTACTTTAGCCAATGGATTTTTTCCTATGAGATCCATGTCTAATGCATATAAAAGAGCAGAACTCAAGACTCTTTTATGATTTGACAATGTCCTAGGTGATAAAGATTCACTTTTTAAATCAAAATATTTTTGCAGATTATAAGGCTTAATGTTTTGTAATTTTAATTTACCGATGACAGGTATTACATGATTGTATATAATATTGTTATATCCGTCTATTGTAGTAGGCGACAAGTTATCTTTTTTGATTTTACCTTTTAACCAGTCATCTAAAAAATTACCAAGGGTAATATTGTTGTTGTCAATTAATTCCCCATCTTCAAGTTTGACAAGTATTCTTGGTAATTGTTTTTCAGCTTCATCTTTATTCTTAAATCCACTAAACCATCGTTGCTTACGTCTGCCAAAGGCGTCCCTACCTACGTCAATAACTATGGAATAAGAATTATTTCGCTTAATAATACTTCCTTTCAATTAAATTACCTCCTTAGCAAACTAATGTTTGGTATAAAATTAAAAAATAATAATATCCTTACACGTATACCACCTCCTTTAAAGATAATTTATAAGAATTTAGATATTAAATATTTAATATATTCTGGGAGACAAATACCATTTAAATTATTTTTATCTATATTGTTATGTATCTTAAAAAAATATGAAGCAAATAAGTTGGCATCATATTCATTTCTTAATTTATCCACTGAATCCATTGAATCTGCTCTGTCCAATAGAACTTGATCTTCATGCTCCAGTACACAGTGACCGGTTTCATGGAATAATACAAATTGTTTCTTAATTTCATCAAGTGAAGAATTTACTCTTATTACCCTTTTGTTTTTTGATAAATACAAATAATATCCATTTAAGTTTTTAGAAAGAGGTGCGTAATTAAAATCTATATGTTTCAATGTAGTTCTCATAATTATTTCAGGATTTGAAGTAGCTGATTTTTTTATTAACTTATTTACTTTTCTTTGAATATAATTTTCAATAAACAATTATCCCATCCCCCAAAATGAAATTTACTCATCTTTTTTCTTTTTGTTCACTCTGTATTTTTTAGGAGTGAATTTCTTTTTATTTTTTAAAGTAAGAGATTGTAATGCCGCACTTATACTTGCCTGAAGTATTTCATAATCCTCATCTTCAAGTGAATTTTTATTTTTTGATAATGAGACAGACAAATTATTTACTATATCCTGGGCCTGTTTATCTAATTTTTTCTGTTCCTTCACGGAAAGAGTCGGATTAAATTCGTTGTCTTCATTGATATTATATTTATCGTCAAAAAAATCGTTTACTGAAACACCTAAAGCATCTGCTATTTTTTTTAATGAGTCCATGGAGGGGTTCTTTTTTTCTCCTCTTTCTAGAGAACTAAGGTAGCCAGCACTTATTCCAGCTCTTCTTGCGGTTTCGTTCAGTCCTAATTTGTTAGCTTCTCTTATTTTTCTAATATTATCACCAATCATTTTTTATCTCCTTAATGTTTTCTTATAGAATACATTATATTCTGACAGAAAATTAAAGTCAATAGGAATTTAAAGATTTATAAAGTAATTCTCTGATAGAATATGATTAATTCTTAAAATCATTCTCTATAGGAGTATTTTAAATTTGATGTTCTCTAATAGAATATGATACTATACTCTTATAGAAAATGAGGAGGCAAAACAATTGAATAAAATAAAAGCTTTAAGACAAAAACTTGGAATATCGATTTATGACATTGCTAAGCGTACAGGATTAGCACCAAGTTATATTTCTAATTTAGAGCATGGAAGAAGAACTAATCCAAGTTTAGAAGTAATGCAAAAGATATCCTCAACGCTGGGCAAAAAAGTTGAGGAAGTGTTTAAGCTTAATTAATAAACATATCTTCAAAGAAAATTTAAGAATTTAGAAAGGAGGGTGGAAATGGAGAAGAAAAAGTTCACGTTAACTATATCTTCAGAGCTATTGGAACAAATAAAAGAAATGGCTAATAGAAAAGGAATGTCTGTTAGTGAATACATTCTTTTAGTGATTAGCCAAGATGTGAATAACAATTAAATTTCTATGTTTTGCTTAATATACTCTTTTATAACCATTTCAATTTCTTTATTGACAGAACGACCGTGATTTTCGGCTATAATACGTAGTTTCTGTAATAATTCAGTTGGAATTCTCAGAGTAAATTTTGATAATTCAGAAGCCACAAAAATACCTCCTTGCCATCAAAATGACATCATAACTATAACATAAGAAGGGAAAAAAATAAATACTTGACGGCAAAACAAAGAATTACAATAAGAATTCCTAAAAAGTTAAATATAGAACTTTCTAATAGAGCTAAGGAAATAGGTGTAAGTAAAAATTCATTGGTTTTACATATATTGTGGAAGAAAGTAGATAAGGGAAATTTAAGGTTTGAAAAAAGCTGAATAATCCGATCTGGTCAATTTTTAGTCAATATAAAGTCAGGTGATATGAAATAAAGGTACAAACTATTGATCAGTTTTACATCTTGAAGGAAATAGAAAAGCGTTTTGACATGAACTACATTACATTGGAAATGACACATAAAAATGTAATTACTTTAACCGATCAATATGAGAAAACTGCGATAGTTATGAGTGATGACAAAGGCAATATTGGCTGGAAACTAGATGAAAAATGAATGAGGATGAAAAACTAATAGTTTAATAAAGATTAAATTCGGATATCATTGACATTACTACCTTCTAATTGATAATTCTACGAAATGATGTAGTTCACAAAAATATATAAGGGGGGTTTTGACATTGGATGAATATATAAATTCTCTTCCTGAAGTAATAACAATTAAGGAAGTGCAGAAGATTTTAAGGATAGGGAAAAGCAAGTCTTATGAAATTGCTAGGCATAAGGATTTTCCTAAATTGCCTGTAAGTAAACCTATAAGAATTCCTAAAAGAGAGTTTTTAGAATGGGCTGGATTATATGGATTTGTGAAAAAGGGAGGAAAAGCTAATGGTTGAATATACGTTGGGACAGGTAATAGACAAACTTGGGAGAAATCCGAAGTTAAAATTTCAATTTGTTGCGGAGGAAGCTTACAAATCAGTTAGAGGAATAGTGATTGCCCTGGATGGAGATGGAAGGGTTGTAAATCAAGAAGGACAACCTGTGCTGTCAGATTTTACATTAAGGAGTAGGTTCAGGTTGGTCAATGCCTCGGTTGACAGGATGGCAGCCTTTAGAGCATTTCATGAAGGTAAAACAATTTATTGTGACTGCAGAGGAATTAGGTATTATTACAAACCTGAATCATCTGGAAAGCTGACTGTTTTTGAAAATCAATTTTATAAACCAGTTTCGATTGAAGAAATTTTATACGGCAAGTGGTTCATGGAGGAGGGCAAGGATGTTTAGAGCAGAGAGCATCGAGGGATATAACAAACTTAATATTTTAGATAAAGAACTTTTTACAAAGTTTTGCAAGAGATTTTACGAGGTATGGGAATACCCTGAAAAACACATACCAATAAAGGTGGAAGGGAAAGAAAATTATCTGAAAGTGATGCTGAGTGATGGCGACTGGTTGCATGTGATGGCCAATGGAGACTGGTACTAACATGGAAGATTTGAAAGAAGAATTAAATAGATGTATTTCCTTGTATGGATTGCTTGATGAAAGGACAATTAAAATCAGCCAGAAGCTGGACGAGCTGATTGTTCAAAAACTGAAGGAGGACGAGGAGCAATGAATGGATATTTACAATGTTTAATCGACCAGTATCAAAGAAAACTTGATAAGTCTACGGGGGAAGAGAAAAACATATATATGGAAATCCTGATAAACCTTAATAAGTTTAAAGAGCATATTGAGATGACTGAAAAACCACAAAAACCACAGGAAAAAGTAAAAACGGCTATTGATGATATTTCCGATATCCCTATTAAGTATATTGCAGCCGGGTTTAAAGGAAATACGTCTGGATTTGCAGAGTACCTTAAAAGATTAAAGGATGAAATATGAAAAGTTATATGAAGTTGGAATTTAATGATAATGGCATGGAATTTTCTGGTAAAAACATGGATGAAGATAAATTTATAACGGCGGTTTCTATTTTAGGAAATTTTGCTAAAGAAAATGACATTAAACTAACTGATATGGTTACGGCCATGATGATAGGATATAACTACGATGGCAAAGTAAAAGTAAATCTTAACCGAAATGAAAATTCAGATGCCAAAGAAGTTACAAAGTTGGTTAAAGATTGCAAAATGGATCATAATGGTGAGTTGTATAATCCTAACACGGGAGAAACTGTAATTGATATAGAGGCTATGACAAATATGGAATTAAAAGAATTTCTCAAATATTGTTAAAGATAAAGTATTTTAAAGAACTGAAGGGAGATATATGGAAAATAAAGAGTTTGAGAAACTGGAAAAAGAAAATGAATATCTTAAAGAACTTTTAAGAGAAGCACTGGGATTTATAGATGGTTACAGGGATGAAGCTGGTTATTGGGAACACATGTATAACTTGAGCATTACAAATAGAAGTAAGGATATTTCAAATAGAGTCTCAGGTAAAATAACAATTTTGAAAAGGAGCCGGGTACGGATATGAGATTACATATGGAAAATACAGAAAATGAGGAATCTGAGGAATCAAAAAACAAGTACTTTATCAATTGGAGCATTGTATATGTTGTATTTTCAGGGCTGATTATGTATGGATTATTAATGCTTGTATTTTTGTTGGCTGTGTAGGAACAAGCACGGTTGACTTATTTGAATACATTGTAAAGGAAGTTTTTTAGATGTTGATTGATATTAACAAGATAAAAGTTGGAAAAAGGATAAGAAAGGATTTCGGCAATATTGTCGAACTAGCGGAGGACATTAAGGAAAGTGGACTTATAAACCCGCCAGTTGTTACTCCGGAGTTTCAGCTCATAGCCGGTGAGAGAAGAATCAAGGCCATGAAATATCTTAGATATAAACAGGTAGAAGTAAGGGTGATGACTGTAAAAGATTATGAGCACCAGCTCAAACTTGAAATATCTGAAAATGAGAACCGAAAGGAATTCACATTCAGTGAACGGATTGAATACGCAAGAAAACTTGAAGAGATAGAGAGGGTTAAGGTTAGAGAAAGGATGTTAGCAGGAGTAAAACAAGATAACCTTAAGGAAAATTTTCCTGAAGGTTGTGGCCAAACAAGGGATATAGTAGTCAAATAATCTTAAAATGATTTACTCAGAAACCCAAATTTTGGAATTACAGAACAAACAAAGAGAATAGAGGATTTTATTGTGCTGAGAAGTTTGAATATTACTCAATATGTTACGTTGGAAAGATGTATTTATATCCAGTCACTGGGATTGGCCGTATCTGTTAATAACGGCAAAGATATTACTGTAGACATAGATGTTCATGAGGAGGAAACGGATGTGCATATGAGCAGTTATGATATTGTGAAAAAGCTGAATGAAGGTGAATATGAAAAGATAATTCAGGATGATAAAAATGGAAATAAGCTTGCTTCAAAGGTTTTAAATCAATTGGAGCTTTTACATAGATGTCCGGAAGAACCATCATTCAGATCCATGTTTGAAAAAGCTTATTTGGATTATAAAAATTCAGACAACTGATTTAGCAGGAGGTGTATAGCATGAGAGATTGTGTAAAAGACAGGGCAGTGAATGTAGGCAAATATTTAATATCAAGCAAGGTAACTGTGAGAGATGCCGCAAAGGTATTTCATGTTTCCAAGAGTACTATATTCAACGATTGTACCATGAGATTACCAGCTCTGGACAATGTACTTGCCAAAGAAGTACGGGAAGTGCTGGATTTTAACAAAAGTGAGAGAGGCATAAGAGGAGGACAAGCAGTAAGAGAGAAATATCTGTTGCTGTCAGGCTTGTAGACTGCTAAAATATCAAGCCGCGTCTAACGGAGGAGTAACTATGAACGCACTTGTATTTAATGAGTACCCAATAGTAATAAACAGAGCTTTAGCAAAGATAATCGGATTGAATGAAAGTATAGTACTACAACAGCTTAACTATTGGATTGAGAACAATAAGAAAAAAGGCATAAACTTTCATGACGGTCATTACTGGACATATAACAGCATGAAAAAATGGCATGAGGATGCTTTTGATTTCTGGAGTCTTGATACTCTTAAAAGAGCTTTTAAGTCCCTTGAAAACAAGGAACTGATAATAACTGGAAATTACAACAAGGAAGCCAGAGACAGGACAAAATGGTACACTATAAATTTCGAAAAATTGGAGGGTATCAGCCAATGCATTAGTGCAAAATGCACCAATGGAAAAGTGCAGAATGCACCAATGCATAAGGGCAATTTGCCCCAACCATTACCAGAGACTTCTACAGAGATTAACACAGAGATTTCAAAAGATATAGATATACCCGTTGAGCAGGAGCAGCAAAGTCTGCTTGATGAAAAAAACGCATCACGGGATAAAATCCCTTATGATGAGATATTCAATGCTTTTAACAGTATATGTGTATCTCTTCCTAAAGTAATCAAGCGTACTTCCGATAGATGTACGAATTTAAAGGCCAGATGGAAAGAGTATAAATCCATGAAGCCATTTATTACAGTGTTTAAAATGGTTGAAGAAAGTGATTTCCTATCCGGTAGGAACAATAAATGGGCGGGGTGTAACTTTGACTGGCTCATGCGGAAAAATAAATTTATTCAGGTACTGGAAGGGAATTATAGAAATGCACAGGGATTAAATAATTTTAAAAATAGGAATAATGCCGTACAATGTTACAGCAAACTTGAGAGCGAAATGCAGCAAAGATTACTTAGAGAAAAAGATGATATTGAATTTGATGAAAATTTAGATAACAGGAGCATTATGGAAAGGATAAAGAATAAAGCAGGAGATGGATGATAAATAAATTTTGCAAAGGAGAAATTGGACAGTGAATGATTTGAAAAAAGTTGTAGAGGATAATATGGGGTTAGTTGGAGATATAAGTAAAAAGTATTCAAAGTGTTCAAATTTTGGATATGATGATATTTTTCAAGTCGGATGCATAGGGCTTATAAAAGCGGCCCGAAATTTTGATGTACATAAAGGATACAAGTTTTCAACATATGCGTATATAAAAATCAAGGGAGAAATATTATTATTTCTGAGAAGTAGAACTAAATTTTTTGATTCTGATAATAATGTTTTCAAGCAAATTTCAGATGTACACAAAATCACGTATCCTTTGTCACTGGACTATGTCATTAAGGACTCCAGTGTAAAAAAACAGGTGGTTTTTTCTGAAATTATTTCAGATAATTTCAATTTGGAAGAATATATATCACTGAGACTTGATATAAAAAATTGTATAGATAAGCTTCCCCAAATGTATCAAAAGATACTTGTATTAAAATCAGAGGGGTTTAAACAGAGAGAAATAGCACAAATCATTGGAATTTCTCAGAATTCTGTCAGTAGATACTATAGAAATGCATGCAGGAAAGTCAGAAAATATCTGTCAGATTACATTTGTAATATTATGTAAATATATATATTGTAAACAAAATTGACGTTGAAAGGAGCAGGAAATACTTTGAAACAGCTGGTATTAGCCGAAAAGCCGAATGTGGCCCAAAAGATAGCACAGGCACTTGAATGTAAAATCAAACAAAATGGATACATGGAAGGTGAAAAATATGTGATAACCTGGGCATCCGGACATCTTCTGAAGTTATATGATGCCAGGGACTATGAACCGGAAATGGCAAGATGGGACATGGACAATTTCCCTTTCATACCGCAAAAGTTCAGATACAAAAAAATCAAAAGCTATGAAAAACAATTGAGCATAATAAAAAGGCTTGTACAGAGAAATGACATAGAAAATTTCATTGTTGCTACTGATGCAGACAGGGAAGGGCAACTTATAGGGGACACAATAATTGACTTTTTAAAAGTCAATAAGCCTGTGTACAGGGTGCTCAGAAATGAATGGACACCTGAAGATGTAAAAAAAGGATTTGAAAATCCCATACTCAACAGTGAAATGAAATCACTTAAGGATGCGGCTGTATGCAGGCAGTGGTCAGACTGGCTTATAGGGATAAATCTCACAAGTGTAGCTACCCTTAAATATGTAGCTGGAAAAGGCGTACTTAATGTTGGAAGAGTGCTGATGCCAACTCTCAAGCTTGTTTATGACAGGGATATGGTCATAAAGAAGTTTGTGCCTGAAAAATATTTCAAGCTGATGGCAATTTTTATAAATGAAAATGGTGAAAGATTTTCAGCTGTTTATTTTAAGGACAAGCAGGATAAGTTTAAAAATGAAAAGGAACTTCCTGAAATTTTGTCAATTGTAAACAGAAAGGGTGTAATAAAAAATAAAAAGACTACCAGCAAGACGGAGAATTCACCGCATCTGTTTAATTTATCGACTTTACAGGGATATATTACATCTAAGAATCCAGCCTGGACATCCGACAAGGTTTTAAAAACAGCACAGTCACTTTATGAAAAATCATTCATTACGTATCCACGTACCGAAAGTATGTATCTGGAGGAGAGTCTTGTAGATAAAATGAGAAAAGTATTTGAACTTTTAAAAGGCAGTCTTGATGCAAAATTTGATGATTCCAGGAGAATATTTGATAGCAGCAAGGTATCAGGACATAGTGCTTTGACACCTACTTATATAGTGCCTGAAAATCTTACTAGGGATGAAAAAATCGTATATAATGCCATAAAAAACAGATTTTTAATGCAGTTTCTAAAGCCTGCCAGATACGAGGAAACCAGAATCATTGTATGTGTTGAAGGATTACGGGGTGATTTTTATGTAAAAGGAAGGATTGAAGTGGATAAGGGTTGGAAAATTCTTGAGTATGTTAATTCAAAAGATAGTATACTTCCGCCTTTAGCTGTATTGGATAAAGTTACCATGGAAAATGCGGAGATAAAAGAAAACTTTACAAGTCCTCCATTTCACCACACTGAAAAATCACTAATTGTTCTCATGATGTCCTGTGGTAAAAAAGTCACACGGAAGAATAATGAATCTGTTTTAGGAGATGTTTTGAGTGGCTTTAAAATCGGTACTGCTGCTACCAGAGCCGATACCATTGAAAAATTGAAAAGTGCTGGTTATATAACCAAAAAGGGCAGATACCTTTATATATCTGACCTTGGGAGAAAGATGGTTGAGAATTTTCCTGTCAAAAGCTTGTTTAATTTGAATTATACGGGACATCTTGAAAAGATATTGTCTGATATAGAGTACAACAAGATAAAAAAAGATCAATATTTAAGCCTCATTTATGATTTTACAAGAGAGGCTGTTGATTTAATCAAAAATGCTCCGGATATGGTGCTCAAAAAAGGTGAACTTTCAAAGATATTGGGCAAGTGTCCCGAATGTGGTCACGATGTCATAGAGGGCAGAAAAGCCTTTGAATGCAGCAACTGGAAAGCAGGGTGCAGGTTTGCCATATGGAAGGATGACAAATATTTAGCCTCTATGGGCAAGAAAGCCACCAAGTCAATAGTAAAGGAACTTTTAAAAAATGGGAAGGTGAGGATAAGGGATCTTAAAAGTAGGAAAGGTATTTTATTTGATGCTTACTTCATGTATATAAAAAGCGATGACAAGGAAAACAAATATCCATACAGATGGAAGATGGTACTTAAAAAGTAATTCTTATAAAAATATAAATTATTTTTAATGAGGAGGAGGCAGTATGACTCTAAAGAAAGAGGCAATTCACAGGTTAACAATCAGATTCAACCTTGATCCGAAACAGAGAGCAGAACTTTCGGAGATTATTGACGAAATTTCCAAGGTTGAAGCCTGCAGTTCAAGTGTTGCGGCGGAGAAGGTAAGACAGTTGATGGAGAACAAGCATAATAGCATTGTTGACATAAGAAAAATATACGGTATCGAAAAATTATTCACTTTGAAGGAATATAATCCCGATGATGCCAGTTAGATTGATAAGAGACAAAAATAAATAAGATAAAGATTGGAGAGTAAGAAATGTTTGAAACTTATAAAAAATTTGTTATGAACACAACACAAATTTATTTCATCCGGAGCTAACTTCTTTTACAGAATACATTCAAGTCGTTTTATGCTCCATGCTGGTAATAATTTCGTTCTTGTTGATAGTTGCAGCTGTTATTGCAATAATTGCACTGCCGATTGTCTTTTATAAAAAATTATCAAGAAAGTAGATATTCAAATTAGAAAGGCAAATGATGATAAAGTACTGATATCTAAATTAAGACGTAAGAAAACTATCTTTATAATACTTTTTATATTAGCTTTGCTTGTGATTTACGTACCTATACTACTACCGTTGATAATAATAGTTATAGATGTTTTATGGGCTTCAGCAGTTATGAGAGTAATACTTTCTATTATTGGAATTATACTTACAGGTATTGCTCTTACTGTATCTTTTATAGTTTTGGAGAATCTATGACGATAGCTTATTATTGCAAAAAGGAGGGTCAAAATGAAAGACACTAGCTTTAGTTTTGGGTTTATTATTGCAATTGCTATTATTACGATATCTTTGGTTATACCGATAGGTGTAATAGAACATGCAAAAGCAAATAATGCCAGAATATTTGAAAGCAAAGATTATACAAATACATTAACTAAAGAAGAGCTAAAATCAATAAATGGTGCTGTCGGTGATTACTGTGTAGGATTCTTTATATATGATGAGTTGCCGAAAGATATAGACTACTCTAATAAAGGAATTAAGGTTTATTGTGGCGTCGATAGTAAAGAGGTAAAGGTTGTAGGACAAGATAGTGATACAGAGGCTGTTAAGCTAGGTAAAGAAATGGAAAAAGAAATATCTAAAGATGGAATATATAACACATTAATGAAATATGAAAGCCAGTTTGTAAGTGTGGAAAGA
Organism: Clostridium sp. MT-14; assembly: GCF_042436595.1. NCBI lineage: Bacteria > Bacillati > Bacillota > Clostridia > Eubacteriales > Clostridiaceae > Clostridium > Clostridium sp. MT-14. Next base: position 10,608 of record NZ_JBHMIY010000042.1, on the reverse strand, counting down.
AAAGCTGTTGATAGCAGAACACACGATACAGATGTAATTCCTTTACCAATTCCGGTGTCTTTCTAATATATGAGGAGATATTATATGAACAAGAAAATTATAGATGTTATTTTAATGTGCTTGGTAATTGTTATGTTAGCTGGTTGTGATTCGTCAACTAATCAATATAAACCATCTACTTATAAATATGATTCCAATAGTAAATTCAAGATTGTATCAGTAGAAGAAATTAATGATGGATCAATAAATGGAATGACTATTTCAACATTAGTGGATAAAAGCACAAGAGTAATGTATTTGCAGACTGAGAAATATAGTGATGGATATGCTATAGGTCTGCAGGTTCTTGTAGATAAAGATGGAAAGCCATTGATTTATGATGACAATTTGAAATAAAAGCAAATGTCAGGAGGTAGAAATTTTGAAAGTATTAAAATGGCCGGGCTCAAAATGGAATATAGCAGACAGAATAATTGAGCTGATGCCTAAACATAAAATTTATTTAGAACCTTTCTTTGGATTCGGGGCAGTATTCTTTTCAAAAGCTCCGAGTAATACGGAAATATTGAATGATTTGGACGGCGAAATTACAAATCTTTTTAAGTGTGTAAGAGATAATCCTGAAGAATTGGCTCAAGAAGTTTATTTTACTCCATATAGCAGGGAGGAGTATAAAAAATCCTATAGTCGTTCCGATTCCGAGACTGATATAGAAAAAGCAAGGCAATTCTTAGTTAGATCCAATATGGCCAGAGCAGGAATGCAATATTATTCTTCAGGTTGGCGGCACGCAGGTCCTATACTGAGCACAACATATAGGCAGAGAGTTGTAGGAGATTGGGATAGCTTTACTAGAGAGTGGTGTTACGGATATGGAAGTGACATTGTAAGAAAGCCGGATCTACTTAATGATTATTTAAAAAGGGAAGGTTTGATGTTAAGAAGAACAAAAAAACAGGTTTTAGCAGAATTGCCTTCTAAGAGAAGAGTTGTCCAGACAATAGATTTTGATACTGGAAAGTATAGTGAATTAATTCAAGACGCTGTCGAAAAAGCCAAAACAATTGATACAGTAAAAAAATATTTCGATAAAGGAAGGTTGACCAGAGAGGCTGTCAATGAAGGCAGACAAGCTATAGGAATTGCAAAGGCTCCTTATGTAGCAGCGTTTGTAAAAATGCTTTTAGATGCAGGTGAGAAGGTATTGCTATTTGCTTACCATCATGAAGTATATAAAATATATGAGGATGAATTAAAAAAATACAATCCTATGAAGATAACGGGTCTGGAAACAAGTAATCAAAAAGATAAATCAGTTGAAGCCTTTATGAATGATGAAACAAATATATTGATTATTTCACTTAGAGCAGGTTCAGGATTAAACTTGCAAAAAGCTACATGTGTAGTATTTGGAGAACTTGACTGGTCGCCTGCCGTTCACAGCCAGTGTGAAGATAGAGCACATAGGATAGGGAAAAAAGATTCATTGCTTTGTTACTACCTAGTTGCTCCGGAAGGAACGGATGAAGAAATACAAGAACATTTGGGCCTGAAGGTATCGCAATTTGTTGGAATTATGGGTGATAAAGCTGAAACCGAGGAAGATAGAAATATCGCTCAAAATGTGGCAGCAGAACATATGAACAAAATTATTGAGAAATTGAAGAACATGAAATTCAGTGCTTGATATACCATTAAAGGTTTTTGCATGTATGAAAAGGAGATGAATATTATGATGAAGGAATTGGATTCTAAGGGATTTGTGTTTCTAGATATTCTAAGTAGACCCTACAGATGCGCAATAAAAAAAGATGAAGCCTGGTTGTTTTATTGGAATAAGATCCAAAAAGTATGGATAAGTTTAAGACCTCTTTCACAGCAGGAAGTAGTTAACTTTCAAAAGCCTGAGTTACCTAAAAGAAAACAAGAAATGTATTTTAAATAAGAAAAATAGCAAATAGTGACAGGAATTAATTAGGAGGGATAAATAAATTGAAAGTTTTAACGATACTACAACCTTTTGCTACGCTTATAGCTATTGGAGAAAAAAATTTTGAAACTAGAGGTTGGAAAACAAGTTATAGAGTAGATTTACTTATCCATGCAGGAAAAGGGAAGGTTTATATGGATCTTTGCGATAGAGAACCTTTTAAAAGTATTTTAAAAAAGCATGGATATAATAATAAGAATAATTTACCTATGGGGAAGATAATTGCAAAAGTATGTTTAAGATGCTGTATATACATTTCTAAGGATTTGGAGGATAGTGCTGAAATTGGCTGGGATGGAATAACGATAGAAGGGAATGAATATGAATTTGGAGATTATACAGCGGGTCGTTATGTATGGGAATTAACTGATTTAGAAAAATTCAAAGAACCAATATCTGTAAGAGGCCAGCAGAGATTATGGAATTTTAATTATAGTCAATATCTTATCCAGAGTTAATGCTAGTATCGTTTAAAAAGCAAAGAAAACTTATAATTTATTATGCCCAGAGGATGTTATACCTGGCTCAACAAGGTTTATTCTTTGTGACAGATGAAAATTAATGGGATGGTTGAACAAAACTGAAAAACGCAATCCCCTTCTATAGGGGAAGGCTTAGGAGGAGTTAGTTTTTCCTACTCAANATATCAATGGTGGCACCACCTGTAGAAAGAACAAGGTAACTTTCACTCCAGAAGAAAGGTTTCCAGTAGAAATTGGCCAGGTAACCGGCGTAGTCTCTTCTAATCAGCCTGGAAGTTACTGTTTTAAAATTATTTATAAGTTTAGACAGCTGTACCTGTGGAGGGGCTTCAAATAAAATATGCAGATGGTCAGCTTCTCCGTTAATCTCTAAAATACTGCAGTTCCATTTATTAAAAGTGTTATTGGATATTTTAGTATTTCAGGTAAAGTTGAGCAGGGAAAGTCAGATGAAACTGTTTTGTTAGAATGCTAATTAATTTGTAAAACAAAGACAAAAATATTAAAGCAACGTAGAGGAGAAAAACGCATTAATTTGACAACGTAAAATAAGGTTAGTTCACAATTTAAAGAATTTATATCATATGTTACCGAATTTATTGATGTGAAATGCTATAATAACTATAAAACTTGACTTTAATATTATAATGAAGGTGATTTCTTGAAATTAATAACAATAAAAAGAAATATGATTAATTGGCTAAAAAATATAGCCTATGATTCCAAGGCAACTAACAGTGGGTATACAGCTTCTGGTCACTGCCCTAATTTTGCCACTCGCTGCTGCTTGACTTGTGATAGATGCTGGAAAAATTATCATGGAACAAAATAATTCTAAAAAATATTTTGGTAAAAGCATAAAAAGAAAATACTTAATATAAAATTATATTAGAAACAGATGTTCTTGAAATATATCTTTTTTAATTGTAAAATAATATTCAAGAAGGTATGCTAATTAAAGAAAAAAGTAGGTGATTATTGTGAAAAATAAACTGGTTCAACCTTTTGTAAAATGGGTTGGTGGAAAGCGTCAGTTAATTAAAGAAATAAGTAAATATATACCTAAAGGTAATTATAAATATTATGAACCATTTGTGGGTGGAGGAGCTATTTTCTTTGATCTGCAGCCTAAAAATGCTGTTATAAATGATTATAATTCTGAATTAATAAATACATATAATGTTATAAAGAATAATGTTGAAGAGTTAATTGAATATCTAAAAACTTATCCAAATGATGAAGAATTCTATTATAATATGAGAGAATCTGACAGAAAAAAAGAATATGAAAACTGGTCGGAAATAAAAAAAGCCAGTAGATTTATATACTTGAATAAAACATGTTACAATGGATTATATAGGGTAAACCAGGCAGGATATTTTAATACCCCTTTTGGACGATACAAGAACCCCAATATTGTTAACGATGTAGTTCTGAAAGCGGTAAGTAAATTTCTAAATGAAAATAATATTGTAATAAAATCTGGTGATTATAAAGAAGTTCTAAAAGGAATTAAAAAAAATTCATTTGTGTATCTTGATCCTCCATATGATCCTGTAAGTCATAGTTCCAATTTTACAGGATACACTATGGGAGGGTTTGGAAAAGATCAGCAGATTGAATTAAAAGAGGTCTGTGATGAATTAAATAAAAAGAAAATAAAATTTCTTTTATCAAACAGTAACACTGAATTTATTAGAAATCTTTATAATAATTATAATATTGAAATAGTTAATGCCAATAGATCAATCAATAGTATTGCATCTAAAAGAGGAGAAGTCGAAGAAGTATTGGTTAGAAACTATGATATATAGGTGGGATAATTATGGGGAAGGGAAATGATAATAAGGACAGAAAGATAGATAAAAAGTGGGAGAAATTGTTTGAAGAACTTAGGATATTAGAAAATATAGACAAAGAAAATCAATATTTCATTAGTGCTGAACAAATAAAAAAATACTATGAACCTAGGTTGATGACTAAATTTGATTATAAGGATAGCTTGCCGAGTATATTTGTCGAAAATAAATTATCCATATTACCTGTTACTAGAGGGAATTATATAATAGGAAGATTTAGAGCTTACCAAGACTTTAATGATGAGAGAAAAACAAAAATAGAAAAAATTAATTTTCCAGAATGGATAGAAGGCATTGACTACAAAAATATATACTCAGAAGCTAATGCAATAAATTGTGCATACATATCAAAAATTTTCAATAATATATTGGAGGATGAAGAAGTATATTTAACTTTTAATGGCAGAATGAGTTCCGGAAAATTTGATTTTTATATAAATGATATCTCAAATAATCAATTTAAAATATCGGTAGACAGAGCACAATGCGAAGTTGATGCTGCTTTTGAAGGCAGAGATAAAATTTTACTACTAGAAGCTAAAAACAGTATATTTAAAGACTTTATAACCAGACAGTTATATTACCCATATAGACTAATAAGCAATAAAGTGAATAAGACGGTTATTCCATGTTACCTTACATATTCAAATAATGTATTTTCATTTTATATATATGACGTAGAACAAGATGAAAATTATAATTCATTGAAATTGAAAAAGATTAGAAAGTTTATGATAGATGATTTTAATATAACTGTTGATGATGTTATTAAAATTATTAAGACTAATAGGGTATTAGAAGAACCATTGGATATTCCTTTTCCCCAGGCAGATACATTTGAAAATATTATCGGGATAATTAATAAATTATATGAAGAAAAAGAATTTATTTCAAAAGAGGAAATAACTGTAGACTTTGGAATAGTAAGTAGACAGGCTGATTATTATTCAAATGCTTGTGCCTATTTGGGATTAGCAAATAGACAATTGAGGAAAGGTACAATAAGTATTTCCGATAAAGGTAGAAAAATTATGGAAATGAGGAGTACGGAAAAATATTTAAGTTTGTTTAAATTAATATTGTCCCATAATGTATTTAACTATGCAATGAAAATTTATTTAAATACCCTTAATGTTCCATCCGTATCAGATATAGTTGCCATAATGGAAAAATGTAATATAAAAAGAGTGAATAATGATACGCGTGGAAGAAGAGCCAGAACTGTAAGAAGCTGGTTAAATTGGATTCTTGATGTTATAGCTATTAGTGAAAGCTAAAGTACTATACCATTTTACATATTGAGAAATAGACACTGTTAGATTAGTGTCTATTTTCATATTAAAATAATCCGTGAGTGTAAATTAGTGTCTGTGGTTGCAGGGCACGATAAACTTAAATGCAACCACCATAAGATATTTAAACTAGATCTCCTATCAAGTTTTATATTGTAAAACAAGCACCCGTCATTTAGGGTGTTTGTTTTTTGTAAAAAAATAATCAAAACAAAAACATATGTAAAAAACAACTAAATTTTCAACCACTTTTGACCATAAAAATTTTACAATAATGAATAAAGTTTAAGTACCTTATGTTGTAGTAGTATTTAATATGAAATAAATACTGGCCTGATACTGGGGGTGCTTAGATGCGAAACATCATTATGGCCATATGCTATAAAAATGAAAAAGACAAAAGGAAAATAGAAAAGTTACTATGTAAACTTGTTATATATGTACAGAAGTCCACTGATAAAAGCAGTATCAGCATAGATTTTCTAAAAGGTATGGACACAGTAACTGTTAATGTTAAAAATCTCAATTCCATAGAGTACTATTTGAAAATACTCTCTTCAGGATGTCTAAATAATCCGAATTTCAAATCTCAAGCCATATCAATCATAGGAACCAAAAAGGAAATTCTCGAATTTATCAAATACAAAATTCCAGATTTAGAAAGTAAAAATAAAATAATGATCCTTAAGGGAAATGAATATTTTTCCATATAATGGGATGATTAGAGAAAAAGTTGATAGGGGTGTTAGTAGTAGTGGATCTTAATTTTAAAAAGATAAAGGAACTATTTGATGGAGGAAAGTATTCTGAAGTTATATCAATTCTGCAGAATATTGATGGTGATTCAACGAATTGTCTTGATGAAATGTATTTTATGTATTTTTCTTATGCCAGGCTCAGTCGTTTTGATATAGCACTTAAAGGGTTTAGAAAACTGTTGCAACTTGGCTACAATGGCTACGACAGCTACTATTCATATTTTATCTATAATATAGGCTTATGTTATTACAAAACCCTTCAATTCAGAAAAGCTTATCTGTTTTTCAAATATGCCCTTGCCTGCTGCAACAGACTGGAATTCATACCTAGAACCTTACAAACTGAAGAAATAATATTTCATAAATCAAGTAATCATAATTAAATGTCAAGGAGGTAATCTCTGTGAAACATAAAAGAGTAATTATTGTATCTGCAGTGATATTTGGATTGATGGCTGCAGGTGCAGGAATTACATATGGAACCCATAAGGGTGAAATAGATTCCATTATTGCTGATGTAAATCAGAAAAAGCAACTTGTTATTGATTCCACTTTTGAAAGAAAAGGGTATACCACAATTTATGATAAGGATAATAAAGTTATAAGCAAACTCATTTCACAAAATTATACTTATACTTCACTTGAAAACATTCCGTCTAATATTCAAAATGCTTTTGTAGCTATAGAAGATAAAGATTTTAGAAAACATGGTGCAATAAGTATAAAGGGAACGACAAGAGCACTTGTACAGATATTTAGAAATAAAGGGGAAGCCGTACAGGGCGGCAGCACCATAACCCAGCAGCTTGTCAAGAACGTATTCTTATCAAATAAAAAAACTTTGGATAGAAAAATAGAAGAAGCCTTGCTTGCAATGGATGTTGAACACAAATATTCGAAAGACAAGATACTGGAATTCTACTTGAACAACGTATATTTTGGCAGGGGCAATTATGGTGTGGAGACAGCTGCAAAGGGATATTTCCAGAAAGACATCAAAGATTTAACCTTGTCTGAAACAGCTTTTCTAGCTGCAATTCCCAATAATCCATCTCTATATGATCCCATAACCAATAAAACCAATACACTGAAAAGAAGAAATTTGATTTTAAAGGCAATGCTTGATGAGAAATATATAAATAAGGTTAAATATGACAGTGCAGTAAAAGAGGAGATTGTATTAAAACTATCACAGCCAGAACTGCCAAAGGACAATTATGTAACTTCTTTTGCAATAGACAATGCAGTAAAAGATCTTATGAAATATGATGGATTTAAATTCAAATATGAATTTAAAAGCGACGTAGATAAGACCAAGTATCAGAAAAAATACAGCTACACATATTCTGATTATGACAAACGTGTCAGGGCAGGAGGTTATTCTATTTACACATCTATAGAAATGTCAAAACAGAAACAGCTGCAGAATAGTGTGGATTCGGGGCTTTCAGGATTTACAGGAAAAGACTCGAAGACAAATAAATATAATGTACAGGGAGCTGCCGTAAGTATTGACAATGCTACAGGGTATGTGGCCGCCATAGTTGGGGGAAGAGGAACAGATGACGAGTTCAACAGGGCGTTTCTTTCCTATAGACAGCCGGGTTCTGCAATAAAACCTATTCTTGTGTATACACCAGCTTTTGATAATAAGTACCATCCATTATCAAGGGTTGTTGATCAATATATTCCAGGCGGACCACAGAATGATGAAAGAACTTATTTTGGAAGCGTAACTTTAAGGTATGCAACTGAAATGTCATTGAATACAATACCGTATATATTGATGACAAGGCTTGGTCCTAATAAATTAATGTCGTATCTTCTAAATATGCACTTCACTGGAATCTACAAGGAAGATTATAATTCAATAGCAGCAATAGGTGGTTTTACAAAAGGTACTTCTCCGGTGGAGATGGCAGGGGCTTATTCCACACTTGAACATGGTGGGGGATATGCGGAAACTACTTGTGTAAGAAAAATGACATATCAGGATGGATCCATTATTGTAAAAGATCAGAAAACTCTTGGCAGGAAAAAAATATATACCAGAGAATCCGCCTATATGATGACGGATATTTTGAAAGGAGTACTTACTGAAGATTACGCTACCGGCCATAAGCTTGCCCTTGCAAACGGACAGATAGCAGCAGGCAAGACAGGAACGACTTCGAGCAACAAGGATGGATGGTTCTGCGGATACACGAAATATTATACGACTGTTGTTTGGGTAGGGGCGGACATGCCGGAGGAAATAAGCAATTTATATGGAGCCGTGTATCCCGGACATATATGGAAAGATTACATGGATAAGATTCACCAGAATTTGAAACCTATAGAATTTAAAAAGCCTGATACGGTGGTTTATAAATATATAAATCCGCAAACAGGTGAAAAGGTTGATTATAACAGCGGACTACAGGATATGTTTTCAAAGCCAATACTTGATGAAATAGAAGAGGAAAAGAGAAAGGCCGAAGCTGCAAGGGCACAAAAGGAAGCTGCTTACAGGGAATCTGAACCTCAAAGGGAAAAGGAAGTTGAAAAGTTACTTGAGAAATATGAATCTCAGTCTTATACAAGTGTTGATAGCATACAAGCTATAGATAGCCTGCGAGATAGTATAAATTACCTGATAGGACAGATTATTGATATTGATAAGGCAAATTTATATAAAGACAGACTTGACAAAAGGACTGCCCAGCTTAGACCAAGCAGGGACAAATGGGAAAATGTAAAAAAAGATCAGGAAAAACAGCAGCAGCTGGAAATAGAAAGAAACAATTCTGAGGCAGAGAAACTAAACAATCAGAAAGAGCTTCTGAGGGAGCAGCAGGAATTGCAGAAGCAGAAAGAACAGCAGCAAAAACAGGAACAGGCCGATATTCTTGAGAAAGAAAAAGAAGCGGCAGGATCGGTTCAGAAAGTACAGTCTTTTTCAGCTGACACCAATAAAAATGATTCCGACTTTCAAAATGCAGTGAACGATGCTGTTTCCAAGATTTCAAAAGTTGACAATCAAAAACTTGCCTCAGTACTTAAACAGGCAGTTCAAGATAAAATTTTATTACTCAAATAGAAAGCTGGCAGGAATAATACATATCCTGCCAGCTGTTCTGTTTTTCTGGCTTTAATAGAGTTTCAGAGTATGATATAATTTAACATGTAATAAGAAAATTGTATAAGGTTGCCTCTTCTTTATTTGTGGGTGGATTATGATTGATAATGTCTGCGTATGAAGAAGAGGTGATGCGTTTATGGCAGAAGGATATTTAATATTATTCTTCAGTTTATTTTCAATAACTGCTATTTGTATAGTGGCATTATCTAATAAAAAGTCAGATATTAAAATCGAAAATAAAATTACTTTGAGACCTGATGAAATATCATCTGATACCAAAGTAAACATAAATAATTCCAAAAAGAATAATAGATAGTCTCTCCAAAGTCCTATCTATTATTTATAATACCATATACAATTATAAAGCAGACTAAATTCATAATCCACCCTCTTATTACTAATATTATATCATAGAATTTTAAAATTATACAGTAGAAAAATTTATATCGTTAAAGTACCTATATAAATGTTAAATTCCTAGTCTTATAAAGCCTATGTTAATAAAAAGGAACATATTTATTTCATGGGAATTAAATTGTCAACAAAAATCTTATAATATTATCATAAATAGATTAAAATAATTAATTATATAGCTAATGTATATATTATGTCGGGTGGGGATCTTATATGAGCATAAATATTCTTAAAGGACTTAATGAGGCACAGAAAGAAGCTGTTACAACAACAGAAGGATATATACGTGTAATAGCAGGAGCTGGGAGTGGAAAGACTAAAGCATTAACAAGCAGATACGTTTATTTAGTAAATGAATTAGGTATTTCTACTGCTAATATTTTATGTGTAACTTTTACAAATAAAGCTGCACAGGAGATGAAAAAACGTATAAGAACAGTGATAGGTGATAATGATACGGGATTAATATCAACTTTTCATGGCTTTTGTAGACTTTTATTAAAAGAAGATATACATACAATGTATTATCCAGATGATTTTATAGTAATGGATACTGAGGATGTAGAATCAATATTAAAGATTGTTTATGAACAAGCAAACATAACATCAAGGCAACTTACATTTTCAAAAGCTAAGGAAATGATTGGATTTAGGAAAATAGCCGAGAATCCTCCCATTTTCAAAGGGGAGAT
>NZ_JBHMIY010000041.1:0-27349 GCF_042436595.1 Clostridium sp. MT-14 | reverse complement strand
TGTGCTGGAGCCGTATTAGTTGCTTCTTGCACAGGAGCCATAATACTCTGCATATCAGCAACCTTCTTTTTCAATTCTTCATTCTCTTGTTGTAATTTTGTTCTTTCACTTTGGAGCTGTGAATTTTGAGTTTGAAGCTGCGATATTTGAGTTTGAGTTGCCGTCTGTTGAGCTGACTTTTTCTCTTCTGGACTTTTGAGCTCATATACTTTGTTTTCAATTACCCCGGAAACTATGGTCTTTACATTGTCATCAACTTCTATACCCAACTTCTGAAGTACACTATATACATAATCCTCAGCACTCTTTTTCCTCTGGTCTGCTGGAAGCTGTGAAGATATATTGAGCTGTTCTGCTTGTCCTACACCTATTTCTGCATACTTTTCTATGATACTTAAAATATTGAGAAACTTGTTGCCCGGTACTATGGCTTTTGCAGCATCAGTATATTTCTTGATCTCCTGCAGGCCGATTTCAACCTTTTGTAATATCTCTCCGGTGTCAATCCCTTTCTTTTTCAAATAAGGCAGGAGTACCAATACTGTAGCTCCCACTCCAACAGCTAGTCCTACTATAACAATAAATAATATAGTTGTACTTGACATTTTTACATTCCTCCCAATTAATTTTTATTTGGTTTTTCGCTTATTATAGAAAATAATTCTGGATAAACTAGTCCAGTTTTTTTAATAGCCATGGATATAATTCGTTTAATATCCTGAGTTGCACCTGATTTATATATCTGCAATAATTTTGCCAGTAAATAGATATTCAACTGTTTAGCTCGATCTCTATCTCTCTTGATTGCTTTTATTTCCTCATCAGTATACATACTTTATTCCCTCCACTTTATTTCTCTGTGTATATAATATATATGCACTTTTTGAAATATAGGCAGGAAAATCTGAAAATTTCTTAGAATTATTTTTTTTATTTGCCTCCATTTTTTATAAAATTTAAAACCGCCTGTGCTGTTTCATATCTATCTGAACCGCTAATCCGTTTCCACCAAAAGGCTAATCTCTATCATAGTTAGGAGTTAGCCTTATCCTATAGCCATTAGCTACATTAGCGTCTTCATTTGTTATTTCAGTTATGGGTGTAGGATTTTCTTCATCAGTTTCAATAACTATTTCAGTATATTTATCTGATAACACGTCTATACTTTCTGTTCCCATTTTCTTCACCTCACCCTCCTAATAGCACCCTTGACCCTCCGGTAGCAGTCATGCCGCATCAATTTTTCTATATCAAAAAAGGAGAGGTCTTTGCCTCTCCCAGACTCATTCTTATTTAATTTTTTCTTCTTGGGCTTTTCTTTTTCCATATCTCTCACCTTTGTTTATGTTATGATTAAATAAAAAGGAGATTGTCATTCATGAAAATTCTAAAGTACATATTCTTATGGATTATAAGTTTTATAGTTTTTATGTATGGTTCATTTATTCTTGTAGGATTGTTGTCCAATAACAATGATAACTCTGAAATATTAATTGGTATTTATTCATTAGGAGCAACTATTATAACTTGTACATACTTAATAATAAATTCTTTAAAACAAAAATAAGCACTAATCTTACAGTGCCTATTTCATAATCTTAAGGGAGTTCAATTTTATAAAGAATTTGCTGATGGTTGCATTTAAGTTTATAGTGCCCTGCAACCGCAGACACTAATTATTATTCTTAAAGGGGACAATATTTAAAAACTATTTATTTTGGGAATTAAACTTTATGAAAATCCTTTTCGCTAGCATCTATTTCCTTAGGACACTTATAAGTATATATGGTATTTGTGACAACTTAGTGTCGTATTAATTAACTATTTATAAATATTATGAATTTTTAAAGACACCCAACTAAAAGCCAGGTGTCTTTTACAAGATATAGGAATTATATTTATGGCATATAAACCATATTGGAGGCCCCATTTAACCCTGGAGCCACAGATTTATTGAGGGTATTAAAATCTATCTTTATATTCATTTGCCAATCTTTTCGGCGTGTCCCATGTAACAACCGGAGCGACTTCTTTATTTAATATTATATCTCCATTAGGCTTTGTCTTGTATATGGATCTGTTCTTTTTTACAAAGGTGCTATCTCCCATATATCTGTTCGCCTGATAGTTTACCGCTTTCAACACTTCACGCCTGCGGATCAGTGCAACTTGATGTTTTATTTTCAAACTTCCAAAATTCCTTTGAATGCACTTTTTAATAGTATCTTTTTTACAATTTAATTTCCTGGCAACCTCGGAATCTGTGAATCCTTGGATATATAATTTCCTTACCTGCTGTTTATCTATAACGGGTTTCAAAACATCACTCTCCTAAAAAGAATATAGTTCAACCAAACCATAAAAGGGGACATGTTTTATTTTCACCAAATTGAATTCCTTAATTCCTTTATATTATATATCATCTTTACGAAGATTTTTCCCAAATTTATTCCACTTTTGTATCAAATCTGTCTCATTTTTGTCTCACGATTTTTTGTTAATTAACTTTTACTTTGAATTCCTGCACCTTTACTTAAAAGATATACACAATATTGGTTCATACTTATACCTTCTTCTTTAGATTTCTCCATTAATTCCTTATGAAGTGATTTAGGCATCCTTAGTTTAAACTGTCCTGAAAAATTTTCTTCCTTCAGTGGTTCCGGTATCAACATTCCATCTTCAAGTGCTGATTCAAGCCAACTTCTTTTTGCATCATTTAAAAGATTTATCCCTTCGTCAATTGTATCTGCACAAGTAATGCATCCTTTTAATTCTGGATATTTTAATACATATCCACCTTCTTCGTCTTTTATAACTTCAATCTTATAGTTAAGATTCATATAATATTCTATATTCTTCAAAACGTACTCCTCCTTCCAGAATATAGTATTGCCTATTTGTTTATACTAATTTTTATAAAATTAGATATTCAATACTTTATTTCTCTCTTTCTTGGGATTCTACTATATCCCTTACTAATTTCACATATGTAACTTTAATTGGCCTTTTATATGGTATGGTAATTGGATTCCTTCCATCTTTTCTGAATGTCCAGTGGCTACTTCCACCCTTTGGAGGCTTCCCTGAATAGCCATAACTTTCTAACACTTTCTTTAACTCTGAAAATCTCATATCAGTTGAAAGATTTTTTATTTCTTCTATCAGCTTATCAAACTTTGACATTTCTTATGTACCTCCTGCTAATATCATTATAATATGATGTCATATATGATGTCAATATATTTTAAATAAAAAGTGCTAGCTTTTTATTTACAGCTATCACCATATAAGGTATTGCAATTACTTTAATCATTTCACCACCTGCATCTTATACGGCCACGCTTATTACACTTTTTAACCAATTCCCCTACAACCTCATACACCATGTTTTCCTTTTCCTTGGCTTTCTTTACTCTTCGTTTCTGCAGCATATTATATGTCATTTCAGCTTTCTCTCTAGCTGTCAGCTTCTCCATGTATACCACTCCTAAAATTATTTTTTTAAGCTAACTTTTTTCTTGTCTCATATTCATGATTTCTTTGTAAGATTGTCAACTCCTAAAATTACCAGAATAATAATTTGATTTCTGCACATACTATTTTCATAAGGATATCATTTCACTCAAGATGTTAGAATATTAAAGTTTATGTGATGTTTGAAAGAAGTTTGTATGAATTAAAATGTTTTTTCTTGGTGCATTGATACTTACTTTACACTGGAGATGATGAATCTCCAGTGTTTAAACTTATACTACATTAAACCTCATTCCAGGGACTTTTATCCTTGGTTTTTTTCTTCGTGAAAAACATTCATAAGCTACAATATCACATCTATTCAATTATTCAATATCATATATTATAAGGATATTCTAACAATTAACTTATACTTAAAAAATTCACAGTGCTATCAAATTGTATTATTAAAATTCTCTATAAACAGGGGGATCAATATATGAATTCAATATCAAATGATTATAGACATAATTGTGAAACCAATAAACTACACCCAGTTATTTTAAAATGTGGAGAAGCTGGTCAGGTAATAATACCTGATACTACCCCAGGTGGAACTACTGCTACCATCACTACTATCACCATAGATACTTCTAAATTTCGTAATCCATGTACGAAACTCGAATTCACAAGTAATATAATTGCAACACCTACTTCACCCACAGCACCTGTTGTAGGGACTTTAAATTTTCAAGTATTTAAATTCTGTGGTGATCAACAACCCATACCTATTGGCGGACAGTTTTCTTTTGCATTAGCACAAGCAGTCGCAGTCCCTGCTTCTACTACATTCACATTTTTTGTATGCGACTGTAACCAATGTTTAAACGGATGCTGCACTTATACTATAACAGTAACAGCTGCTGGGACTATTATTACAGGCCATATTGGTGTTTTCGCTGCAAGGCTAGCAGCAATTACTGTAGATAATCCGAAATAATACTATTGAATAAATAATTTTTAAGAAAATGGTATATTAATCATATCTTTTCTTGATTGATACCATTTTCTTAAAATCTTGGTTACATCTGCCGGTATCTGCTTGCATACACCTGTTTCATAATTAAGTAACGATCCAACACTGACATCCAGCAGTTCACTAGCTCCTTCTCGACTTCTGAGTTTGTCATTACTTTCGGATGCTTTTATCCTTGCTTTTTTGTAAATTATATCCGCGTCTCTTATGGATCTGCTCATATGTTCCCACCTCTTTCTATATTGAAATTAAACATTCTAATAGTAAAACTAATACGAAATTGTACTCTGCTCGTCTCCTTTTGCTAGTAAAATATAGATATAAGCTCCCATTATCTTCTAAAGGTTCTTGCATTATTTTGTAGAATTATCACCTTAAAGGTGGTGTTTAAAATTTCTACTATAATATTGGATGAAAATACTATTGAACAAATTAGTAAAACATTAGGTGAATATCTAACTGGTTCTCAAATAACTGAATTTCTATCTAAAATCGGTATAAATGAGAATTCACCTAATACCAAATGGCGAAGACTCAATTTTTGTTTTCAAATGAAGCAAAATCAAGATAAATGTGCTAATAATATTCTTCATTTCATTGAACTTGTTGTTAAACCTGTAAGGTTCGTAAATGATAAAGACCGTTTTTATGAATTATTAACTGACTTAAATGACATTCTTATATTCTCAGGCTTAAAAATTAACGAACAAGGAAAATTTACTTTAGTTAAAAAAGTTACTACTTTAAGTGAAGCTCAAGAGAGAGCGTCCAAATTGAGGAAAGTCCTCTATGATAGACATATACATACTGATGTATTAAAATTCTGCAAGCCTGAACTTTTGCAAGAAAATTACTTTCATGCTGTTTTTGAAGCAACTAAAAGTATATCTGATAAACTTCGCAATATTTCTGGATTACCTCTTGATGGAAATAAATTAGTTTATACAGTTTTTGATAAGAATAAACCTTTAATTGCCATAAACTCTTTAAGAACTCCATCAGAAAAAGATGAACAAAACGGCTTTAAAAATCTACTTGTAGGAATATTTAGTATGTTTCGTAATACACTTGCTCATGAAGCTAAAATATATTGGCCAATATCTGAACAAGATGCTGTTGATTTACTTACAACACTTTCTTTCATTCATAGAAAGCTTGATAACGCAGTTAAAATTCCTTATTAAATAAGACATTCTAAATTAATTTTTGAAACTTTTCCCAGTGAACCTTTATATTTAGTTTCTACTTCACTTGCTAATTTATAGGCATTTTCCTCTGTCTTTATAAGGATAGAATCTCTTATATTTTTTGATATAGAAAATTCTAAATCAGAAAGATAATAAATACTGTTCATTAATAAATGCTCACTATAAAAAAATTTCTTCTATGTTTCTGTAGATTATTTATTGGGTAATACTAATATTAAGAACGCAACCGATTCTGCCGATAAAATAGCTGAATCTCTAAATGGCAACCCTGAATTAGCTCAGTTTTGGGATTCATTAAAAGATAGAGAAGATTTAAAATTACTATTTAAGCAAACTAGAGATATAGCTTTCAACATTCCTGCAGATACATTAGGTTTTGTTTATTTAAGCAGACGGCAGAATTATCATCTCATACTAAATGGCAATATAAATTACGAAACTCAATGTAATGTCTTTTTACATGAAGTAAAGCATATAACTGAAGATATGCCTACTATGGGATACATTATAGGGTTGGACATGCAGTATACATATATGGAGCTTTCTGCCAATAATGTAGCTAATAAATTATATAGCATTAAGTGACTTACTCAATTTTATAATTTTGAGTTTTTATTTTTACCCGCTGGAGAAAATTTTGTAATTATATGTAACATATGAGAAAGGATGAGGTTAAATGGAAATTAAAGAAAAAATACAGGCATTAGCAGATAGGGCTGAAACACTTGTGGAACAAATAAAAACAGAAGAAGCAACTAAACAGTCGTTAATATTGCCTTTTTTCCAAATGCTAGGATATGATGTATTTAATCCACTTGAATTTTGCCCTGAATTTGATGCTGATTATGGAGTTAAGAAAGGCGAAAAAGTTGACTATGCAATTCTTATAAACGGAGCTCCTACTATTCTTATAGAAGCAAAAGAATGTAATGATAATCTTGAAAAACATGTTTCTCAATTATTTAGATATTATACTACATCATCAGCCAAATTTGGGATTCTAACTAATGGAATAAAGTATAAATTTTATACAGATCCAGATGAGCCCAACAAAATGGATGAAAAACCATTTTTTGAAATTAATTTATTTGATTTAAAAGATAGCTCCATTAAATACCTGGAAAAATTCTCAAAAGACGAATTAAATGTAGATGCCATAGTTAATTCTGCATCAGATTTAAAATATACAAGCCTCGTAAAAGATTTTTTTAAAAAACAAACGGAAAAACCATCTGAAAGTTTTGCTAATTATATACTAGGGGAAATTTATGAAGGAAGAAGAACATCCTCTGTCATAGAAAAATTCACTCCAATAGTCAAGAAATCTCTGAATCAATTTATCAATGAAACTATGAGCAACAAATTCAAAGAAACATTAAAAGGGACTAATTCAGAAGAAACTAATAAACCCGAAAGTGAAGACACTAGTGAGGAAGAAGTCGCCAACAATCATAAAATTTCTACCACAGCGGAAGAACTTGAAGCATATGCAATAATAAAATCAATTTTTAGAACTACTATTGATTTATCACATATTACATATAAAGATACTGAATCCTATTTCAGCATCTTAGTAGATAATAATACAAGAAGATTTGTAGGTTAGCACTTAGAACTAAAAAAATATTAATATTACCCAATAAAGATAAGACACACACAAAATATGAATTAAAATCCTTAGATGACTTATATTTATATTCAGATAAATTAACTGAAGTACTAAATAAATATATAGAACAAACTAATGAATAAATGCAGAAAGATGGTAATATTTAATGAAATTCTCCAATTTCGAGAAGCTACATAAAATGTATAATTTTTTTATTATACTATTTTCTCTAATTGCAGTGATTTTAGCTTTTTTAGATTTGGCCAATAAAATTAACATAGACATTCCTCCGTATAATTACATTGATAACGCTATTTTAATTATTTTTACAGTAGATTATTTCACACGATTAATTATTTCACAAAATAAAAAAAGATTTTTTAAAGAAAACATATTTGATCTGATTGCTATAATTCCATTCAGTTCTTTCTTTAGGGTTACAAGGCTTTTTAGGGCTTTAAAATTAATTAAACTAACTAGATTATTTAAATTAATTAGGCTTTTAGCCTTTCTGAAAAAACTTAAGAAAAATACTAGAAATTTTCTATATACAAATGGTTTTATATATTTAATATATGCAAATTTAATAACTATAACGGCAGGATCATTTTCTATATACTTTTTTGAAAAAGGATTAACCGTAAAATCCATTGGAGATGCTTTTTGGTGGAGCTTTGTAACTACTACAACCGTTGGATATGGAGATATATATCCTAAGACCATTCCTGGTAGAATAACAGCAGGAATTCTTATGATAATGGGAATATGCCTTATAAGTTTACTTACCGGCACTATATCAACTTATTTTATAAATAAAATAAATAATAATAAAACACTACCAGATTATAACGAACTCCCTGAAGAAGCACAAAAAGAGATTGAGGATTTTATTCAATATATTAAAAGTAAGTATATAAATAATTAAACTTAAGTATAAATTCAACAAAAATATAGATGGAGGCAATTGCTTCTAACCTGAACAAGATTGCTAAAACTGAAACACCTGCTGCTGTTATTTCAGGACTTGAAAAAGCAGCTCAAAAAAAGTGATAAAAAGCTATAAAAATTAAAAGCGGAACGTTTCCGGTACGCTTTTACAAAAAACAAAGCCAGAAACCCAGCATTCATGCTGGTTTCCGGCTTCTATGCTGTCACTCCCATTCAATTGTAGCAGGTGGTTTGCTGGTTATATCGTAGACAATTCTATTTACACCTTTAACTTCATTTACTATCCTTCTGGACACCTTATCCAGCACAGGATAGGGTATCTTAGCCCAGTCCGAGGTCATGGCGTCTGTGGAGATAACAGCCCTAAGAGCAACAGTATAGCAGTAGGTCCTCTCATCGCCCATTACCCCTACAGAACGTATATTGGGAAGACAGGCAAAATACTGCCATATGGATTCATCCAATCCTGCATTGGCTATTTCCTCTCTAAATATTGCATCTGCTTCTCTAGTTATTTCAAGTTTCTCCTCATTAATGTCCCCTAAAACCCTTATTGCAAGTCCAGGTCCCGGGAATGGCTGCCTCCATACCAATTTGTGAGGTATACCCAATTGTTCTCCCACAATCCTGACCTCATCCTTAAATAATTCCCTTAGAGGTTCTATAAGTTTAAAATCCATATTTTTCGGAAGTCCTCCTACATTGTGATGGCTTTTTATAGTATCAGAAGCTCCAAGGCCGCTTTCCACAACATCAGGATATATAGTTCCCTGGACTAAAAAACCTATTTCACCCAATTTTTTAGCTTCTTCTTCAAATACCCTTATAAACTCCTCCCCTATTATCTTTCTCTTCTTTTCAGGATCAGACACTCCTTTCAATTTTCCCAAAAACCTGTCTTTCGCATTAACTCTTACAAAGTTCATGTCAAACTGTTCTTTAAACACATGCTCCACCTGATCTCCTTCATTTTTTCGAAGAAGTCCGTGATCCACAAAAATACAGGTGAGTTTTTTACCAACAGCTTTATGTACAAGAACCGCCGCTACAGAAGAATCCACTCCGCCTGACATGGCACATATTACCTTCTTATCTCCAATTTTTTCTCTAATAAGTTTTACTTTCTCCTCCATAAAAGAAGACATGGACCAATCTCCTTTTAAATTGCAGATTTTAAGCAAAAAATTCGTGAGCATTTTTTTACCAAAGGGAGTGTGCTGAACCTCAGGATGAAACTGAACTCCATATATCTTTTTGGAATCATTCCCCACAGCTGCCACAGGGCACTCGTCAGTAGAAGCTATAATTTCAAAACCTTCTGGTGCACGGGACACCACATCCGTATGGCTCATCCAACAGCTCTGCTCTTTATCTATACCGCTGAATAAAATACTGTTATTGTCCAGTACAACATCCGCCTTTCCATATTCTCTAACCACAGCACTTTTAACTTCTCCACCCAAATTGGCACATATGAATTGATGTCCATAGCATATACCTAAAATAGGGATCCCTAAACTGAAAATTCTCCTGCTTATTTTAGGAGCATTTTTCCCATACACACTTTTAGGACCACCAGTAAATATTATTCCACTGGGGTTTTTATCTATTATTTTATCCAGAGAGCAAGTATAGGGAACTATTTCACAATATACATTGTTTTCCCTAACCCTCCTTGCTATAAGTTGATTATACTGCCCTCCAAAATCTATTATAATAACCATCTGCCTATCCATGGATTTCCTCCTAACCACTTTTAAATAATTACATCAATTATCACGGTTACAGCTCATTTATAATTATATCATCCAAAAATATATATTGTAGTAAATCAACTAGTTTATTTATTCCTGTCTCACGCTATAGTTAGGTGCCTCTCTAGTCATAGATATATCATGGGGATGACTTTCTCTAAGCCCAGCAGAAGATTGAATCACAAAAGTAGCTTTTTCATATAGATCTTTTAATGTGGGAGCTCCTAAATATCCCATACCCGAACGTATTCCTCCAAGGAGCTGAAATATAGTATCTGCCACAGGTCCCTTGCAAGGCACCCTGCCTTCTACTCCTTCTGGAACTAATTTTTTATTTCCCTCTTGAAAATATCTATCTTTGCTTCCACAGGCCATAGCAGCTAGTGATCCCATTCCCCTATAAACTTTATAGCTCCTTCCTTTATATATTTCAGTTTCACCAGGAGCTTCATCACAACCTGCAAACATGGAACCCATCATAGCCACCTTGGCACCGGCTGCCAATGCCTTTACTATATCTCCTGAATACTTTATCCCTCCATCTGCAATAATCGGGACATCAAATTTATTGGCTTCCTCTACACAATCCATTATTGCCGTAAGCTGTGGTACCCCTACACCGGATATAACCCTTGTAGTACATATAGAACCAGGGCCAATGCCCACTTTTACACAATCCACTCCAGCTTTTGCAAGATCCCTTACAGCATCACCTGTCGCAATATTTCCTGCAATAATTTGCAATTCCGGATATTTTCCCTTTATAGTTTGAACTGCATCCAGAACTCCCTTGGAATGACCATGGGCCGTATCCACAGTTATAACATCTACTCCCATTTTAGCCAATGCATCTACCCTATCCATCATATCCACAGTAACGCCCACTGCAGCGCCGCATAAAAGTCTTCCTTTGGAATCTTTGGCACTGTTGGGAAATCTCTTTACCTTTTCTATATCCTTTATAGTTATGAGTCCTCTTAAATTATTATTTTCATCCACTAAAGGCAGTTTTTCTATTTTATGTGTTTTAAGTATTTTCTTGGCCTCTTCAATAGTTGTATCCTCTGGAGCTGTTACAAGTCCCTCACTGGTCATGACCTGTGAAATTTTCTTATCATAATTTGTTTCAAAAACTATATCCCTGTTTGTAATTATACCCACCAGTTTCCCCCTTGTAGTTATGGGTATGCCTGATATTCTGTATTTGCTCATGAGGGCAAGGGCATCATTTATGCTGTTGTCCGGTGAAAGATAAAAGGGATCAGTAATTACACCATTTTCCTGTCTCTTTACCTTGTCTACCTCTATAGCCTGCTGCTCTATAGACATATTTTTATGTATTATACCAATACCGCCTTCTCTTGCCATAGCAATTGCCATTTTGGAATCAGTGACAGTATCCATGCTAGCACTCATAAGAGGTATGTTTAATTTGATTTTTTTAGTTAAATTAGTTGCAAGGGACACCTCTCTAGGTAAAACTTCAGATTTATTTGGTATTAAAAGTACATCATCGAAAGTATAGGCTTCCTTTAAAATTCTTGCCAATTAAAATCACTCCTAAAATTATAATATGTTAATAATTACTGTTTAAAAAATGTTTAATAAAAAAGCCCTACTAAATTCATTCATAATGAAAGTAATATGGCTATACTATAATAACTCCATTCATAGTCGGAAATTTACGGCTTCCGGTAGATACTTCCTGCCATATTGAGGAAATATATGAAATGGATAAAATCAAATCTTATTATAAATTTCGACATTTTTCTACCTGTCTTATTAACTATTTACACTATTTTATTCAATTTTTCTGTTTTTGTCAATGTGAATTTATACTATTTTAGAAAGTATTATAAAACCCCATATCCAATGATACGGGGTTTTAAAGTCTGCTGAAGCTCGAAAATTAGTACATTCCGTCCATTCCGCCGCCCATTCCAGGTGCACCTGGCCCAGGAGCTGGAGTGTTCTTTTCCGGAATATCTGCTACTGCTGCTTCTGTAGTCAAGAATGTAGCTGCTACAGATGCTGCATTTTGAAGTGCCGATCTTGTAACTTTAGTTGGATCAACTATTCCATTATCTACCATATCTACATATTTATCATTTAGTACATTATAGCCAATGCCAACTTTACTATTTTTAACTTTTTCAATTATCACAGAACCCTCAACACCTGCATTAGCTGCTATCTGCCTAATTGGTTCTTCCAGTGCTTTTCTCACTATATCTATACCAACCTTTACGTCTGGTATATCTGAAGTTAACTTCTCAACTTCTGGAATTGCATTGATATAAGCTGTTCCACCACCAGGTCCCATGCCTTCTTCAACTCCTGCCTTAGTAGCTGCCAGTGCATCTTCTATTCTCATTTTCTTTTCTTTTAATTCAGTTTCAGTTGCTGCTCCAACTTTTATTACAGCTACTCCGCCGGCAAGTTTTGCAAGTCTTTCCTGTAATTTTTCCTTGTCAAAATCGGAAGTAGTTTCTTCTATCTGTACTTTAATTTGAGATACCCTATCTTTAATAGCTTGCTTATCTCCTCTTCCATTTACAATAGTGGTATTTTCTTTGTCTATCTTCACGGATTCAGCTCTTCCTAAATCCTGTAAATCAACTTCCTTTAAGTCTCTTCCAAGTTCTTCAGAAATCACCTGTCCTCCAGTAAGTACCGCTATATCCTGAAGCATTTCTTTTCTTCTATCTCCAAATCCAGGTGCCTTTACTGCTACGCATGTAAATGTACCCTTCAACTTATTTACAACTAAGGTTGCAAGGGCTTCACCCTCTACATCTTCAGCAATTATAAGTAATTTCTTTCCCTGCTGAACTATTTTTTCAAGCAGTGGAAGTATCTCTTGAATATTTGATATTTTTTTATCCGTTATCAATATATAGGGATCATCTAATACGGCTTCCATCTTTTCCGTATCTGTAACCATATATGCACTTAAATAGCCTCTGTCAAATTGCATACCTTCAACTACATCCAGCTCAGTTCCCATAGTCTTAGATTCTTCAACAGTTATAACACCCTCGTTGCCGACCTTCTCCATGGCGTCAGCAATCAATTTACCTATTTCTTCATCAGAAGCTGATATAGATGCAATTCTCGCTATATCTTCTTTTCCCTTTACTGTCCTTGAAACTTTCTTTATTTCTTCTACTGCCTTATCCACAGCTATTTTTATACCCTGTCTTATAAGCATTGGATTTGCCCCTGCTGTAACATTTTTTAATCCTTCTCTTATTATAGCCTGAGCCAGTAAAGTTGCTGTAGTAGTTCCGTCTCCTGCCACATCATTTGTCTTCGTAGCAACTTCTTTTACAAGCTGAGCTCCCATATTCTCATAGGGATCTTCTAACTCTATCTCCTTTGCTATAGTAACACCGTCATTAGTAATAAGTGGTGTACCAAATTTCTTGTCAAGTATTACATTTCTTCCCTTAGGTCCAAGGGTAATTTTTACTGTATTCGCTAATTTATTTACGCCTTCTTGCATTTTCGTTCTTGCATCTTCACTGAATAAAATACTTTTTGCCATAAAAAAACCTCCCTACAACTACATATTATAATAAATACTTTTTTTAAATTAATAATGTTCTTATTCGATTATAGCCAATATGTCATCCTGCCTCAAGATAGTATACTCCGTACCATCTATTTTTACTTCATTCCCGGCATATTTGGAAAACAGTACTCTATCTCCTACTTTAACCTCCATAGTGATTTCTTTTCCATCAACTACTCCACCAGGTCCTACTGCTACAATCTCAGCTTCTTGTGGTTTTTCTTTAGCAGTACCTGGCAAAACGATACCACTCTTAGTGGTTTCCTCCACTTCAATTTTTTTAATTACAACTCTGTCTCCAAGTGGTCTAATTTTCATCTAAACCCCTCCTTAAAATACTTTAGATTTATTTAAATTTAATTTTTAACTTTTCTTGTTAGCACTCATTAATTATGAGTGCTAATACAATTATTATAATAATGAATCCCATTTATATTATCAAATTTAAATTTGGCATATATTATGCTATTTTTCCCAAAAAACATCCAATATACTTTAATTAAGTAAATATTTCAGCTTATTTCTGTATATTTTATGAATATACTATTATAGAAACATCACTCAAAAGACATCATAGTATTACTTTTCAATTACATTTGTATAAATTTTCTTTAAATAAAAAAGTAATAAGCAGCATTTTAAATTCACTTATTACTTCCCGATTGAGATCCCTTTACCATTTTAACTATTATTTTTTCTCCTTTGAGAATACCTACCAAAAACAACGAAAACATCATTAAAGCTATAATTATAAGCTCTATTTTATTTCCCGAATATATTTTTGATCCAAAATACGTGGAAATAACTATTCCAGGCAATCTCCCCAATGTCGAACACAATATAAAATTCTTGAGATTTATATCGGATATTCCACATATATAGGCCAGGACATCCTTAGGTATACCTGGAATTAAGTACAATAAAAACACTATGGAATTCACGCTTCCCAATTGTAATATTTTATCAAAAAATTTTAGATGCCTTTTAGATATTATTTTATTTATCAGAGGTTTGCCGTAAATTCTTGATATGCCATAACAAATTATACTTCCAGCAGTTATGCCTATAATAGACAGTATACTTCCAAATACAGTGCCGTATACATATCCACCTGAAACCTGAACGATTTCTCCCGGTATAAAAAATGCTATTACCTGTAAAATCTGAATAAGCAAAAACACCGATATACCATATTTGCCATAAGACATTATTATATCCCTTATCTTATCAGGATCCCTAAATACATAAATATACTTATGATAATATTCATAAGCCACAACAAGCAATACAAGCATTATTATGCCCAGAACTACATAGGGCTTATATTCTATTAACCTTTTTTTAATTTTTTCCCTATAAGTTTTCAATCTTAACCACCCTGAAAATATTACTGCATTTTAATATTAATTATGTCCAGTTAATTTACTCATATACCTTAACAATACAAAATATGCTCTATAAAAATTCTATCATAAATGATCACCATAACCACATTAAATTTTAATTAAATTTTTAAAAAAAGTATGCTGATAATTCTAAACAAATCATCAGCATACTTTTTTTAAATCATCTATTCAAATTCACTTTTTCAAATTTTTTTAAATTTTCATTGGAAAGTACAGATTTTTTAGTAGACTGCTTACTAAATTTAATCAATTGAGGCCTGGATTTCATGATCCCAATCATTGTCCCGGGTCCTCCAATACATCCTCCCTGACACATCATTCCCTCTATAAAATTTCCCTGAAGTCTTTTTGTTCTGGCCATAGCCATAGTCTTCTTTATATCATCTTTTCCACTTACCTTTACAGGTTTAAACACAACTTTATCCTTTCTAACATCTATACAATTTTCTATAGCAGCTGTAAGCCCTCCTTCCTGGGCGAAACCCCTTCCATAAAGAGAAGCATCCTCTACAGGCAAATTCTCACAATCTTCAGGACGTATATTAAACGCACTCATAAGTGCGGATATTTCCTCAAATGTCAAAACATAATCCACTGCATCTCTTACAGATTCTCTATTTATTTCACTTTTCTTAGCAGTACAAGGTCCTATAAAGACTACAACTGCATTTTTATCTTCTTTTTTTATCATTCTAGCGGCAGCAACCATAGGTGAAACAGTACCGGATATTTTAGAAACTTCACTTGGAAATTTAGTTTCAATATAACCTATAAATCCCGGGCAGCAGGAATTTGTCATATATTCATCTCCAGAATTCATTCTCTCTGCAAATTCACTGGATTCATTTACAGTAACTGCATCTGCACCACAAGCTGCTTCCACCACTTTTTTAAACCCAATCTTTTTAAAAGCATCTTTAACTTGTCCTACTGTAACTTTAGGTCCAAACTGTCCCGTTATGGCAGGAGCTACCACAGCATACATATCCTTTTTCTTACATAAAGCACTTGTAACTTCAGTGATATAGCTTCTATCCGATACAGCTCCAAAGGGACATGCAGCCATACAGGCACCACAGTTAATACAATTTTTCTTATCTATCATTGCCTTTTTACTATCTGAATTTATTTCCAATGCTCCAGTAGGACAGGATCTTTTACAAGGTCTCATAACTTCTGCTATAGCATTATAAGGGCATACTTTTTTACACATACCGCATTCTTTACATACATCATGATCTATGTGTGATCTTCCATCAATTCTAGTTATAGCATTTGCAGGGCATACCTCCATACATTTATGCTGTATACATCCCCTGCAAGCTTCCGTAACACTATATTTATATATTGGGCATCTATCACAGGCAGCTGAAAGTACATACATCATATGATCTTTATCTACAATTTTTTTCAAATCCAATGTAGTATTATCAGTAGGTATAAAACCAGATGCCAATAAAGCCCTCTCATATACAACTGCTCTTTCTTTATATACACAGCACCTATACTCCGCTTTATTCTCATTTTGAATTATCCTGTAAGGTATCTTTTCTAGTTCTTCCCTTTTTAATTTATTTTCTTTAGCCAAAGAAGCTGCTTCTCTTAATACTAAAAATTTCAGTTTTTTCAATGGAGTTTCAAAATTCAACATCCTAATCCTCCTCCATAACATCTGATAATATATTTTTCATTTAAATTATAACAGATTATAGTTTTAAATGTAACAGATTTTATAAAATTAAAAAATATTTTTCTATTCTTTATTTACCAACAGTTTACAACATAATAACTTCTTAGTCAAAGCTTATCAGTTTAATTTAAAATAGTAGTACAGTATAATTTGCTATTAATAGAAAATATAAAAAAAGTGCTGTAAAATGTTCTAAAAGCAATTCTACAGCACTTTTTATTTAATCTATACTTTATTTACATCACTTTTTTAATAATACAATAGCTCTTCCAAAACACATGACTATAAAAGCTATCAGACAAATTACAGCAGATTTTTTGGATTTATTTTTAAACGCATCCATGCCATGAAATAGTACAAAAGGTGCTGCAAAAAAAAGCAAAAATACTCCCCAATTAGGTATAATGGCTATGGAACAAGTTATATAATAGGCTGAGGCAATTATCATCTTAAATTTTTCACCCGTTCTAAATCCAGGCACGTATTTTAATACATCCTTCAATTCTCTTTTTCTCCTGACATCTATATTTTTATCTTGTTTTCTCTTGCATAATAGAAAAGATACTGCTGGGCAAATCCCGACAACTGACCAAATTTATCTATTCCAAAGTCTCTTGTTTTTTTCAAGGATACATCCGGTGCCAGATAAAAGTGATTCATAGCTCTCTTAACCCATACATCTACAGGAAATGCAGAATACTTCTGCATGGAAAAAAGCATAATACAATCCGCCACTTTTGGCCCTATACCCATAAATTTTTGCAGCTCTTTATGGCAAACTTCATCTTTTTGCATCTTAATCCAGTTAATATCATAGGATTGATCATAATTCTGTTGATTCTCAGTGCCATTATCATAAATTTTCCGCACAGTATCCACAATATATTTATTTCTGAATCCAGTACCACAGTCTGCAAGTTCTTCCATAGTAGCATCCTTTAATCTTTCTATTTTAGGAAAGGCATAATATATTTCCCCATTATATTCCAGCGGTTCTCCCCACTTTTGGCTTATATTTTTCAGTGCCCTTTTTATCATAGGTATTCTATTGTTAGCAGATATTATAAATGAAACAATCAGTTCAAAGGGATCCTGTTTCAACAGCCTTATTCCATTTCCAAACTCCACGGCTTTTTTTAAAATTGGATCTTCACTGAGAATATTTTTTATTTCACCATAATCCCTATACAGGTCAAAATAGTCTGCCCATATTTCTTTAAAGTCCCTTTGAGATGCATTGTAAAGCAGTACATCTCTGTCTCTTTTTTCCACCTCAATAACCTTTCCAAAAGCTACTCCTATATAATTTCCATTTTCCCTTTTATTCCATCTAAAACACTGCCCGCAATCAAATATATGGGGCAATTCAAAATTTCTTACATCTTTTATTACAATTCCACCTTCACAATTTTCTATATAATTAAAATCCATACACGTACTCCTTTAACAGTAGAGTTAAAAATTATCGTAAAAAACTGCACCAGAATATTCCAGTACAGTTTTCCCAATCATTTCTTCAGGTATTCATCTATAGCCTTTGCTGCCTTTTTACCTGCTCCCATGGCAAGTATTACCGTGGCAGCTCCAGTAACTGCATCTCCTCCTGCATATATTCCTTCCCTTGTAGTGAGTCCAGTATCTTCTTGCACCACCAGGCACCCGCGTTTGTTCATTTCAAGTCCCTTTGTTGTAGAAGCTATAAGTGGATTCGGTGAAGTTCCCAGTGCCATGATCACCGTATCTACATCCAAATCAAACTCTGAACCCTCTATTTTAATAGGCCTTCTTCTGCCAGATTCATCTGGTTCACCTAATTTCATCTTTACACATTTCATTCCTTTAACCCATCCCTTTTCATCTCCTAATATTTCTACAGGATTAGTCAAGAGATTAAATTTTATTCCCTCTTCCTCAGCATGATGGACTTCTTCTGCCCTTGCCGGTAATTCTGAACGGGATCTTCTGTACACTATATATACTTCTGCCCCAAGTCTAAGTGCTGTCCTTGCGGAATCCATTGCCACATTTCCTCCGCCCACTACAGCAACTTTCTTGCCAACCTTTATAGGCGTATCATAGTCCTTTTTAAATGCCTGCATGAGATTGCTTCTTGTAAGAAACTCATTGGCCGAGAATACCCCATTTAAATTCTCTCCAGGTATTCCCATAAACCTCGGAAGTCCTGCTCCCGAACCTATAAATACTGCCTGGAAGCCTTCCTTTTCTACGAGATCATCAATAGTTATAGTTCTGCCAACTATTGTATCTGTCTCTATCTTAACACCTAATTTTTTTACATTCTCCACTTCATGCTGCACTACCTTATCTTTCGGAAGCCTGAACTCAGGAATTCCATATACTAAAACCCCTCCGGCCTTATGTAATGCTTCAAATATAGTAACATCATACCCAAGCTTTGCCAAATCTCCCGCACAGGTAAGCCCTGAAGGACCACTGCCTATTACAGCCACTTTTTTACCGTTTTTAGGTAAAGTCTTGGACAAATCAATGTCATTTTCCCTGGACCAGTCTGCCACAAACCTTTCCAACTTCCCTATGGCAATAGCATCTCCCTTTATTCCAAGTACACATTTACCTTCACACTGGGTTTCCTGAGGACAGACTCTTCCACAAACTGCCGGAAGTGCACTGGATTCAGCTATTATCCTAGCAGCCTTTTCAAAATTTTTATTCTTAACCTGTTCTATAAACTTAGGTATGCTTATGGAAACAGGACATTGAGTTACACACATAGGTTTTTTACAGTTTAGGCATCTGGACGCTTCTTTTACAGCTTCTTCCTCAGTGTAGCCAAGACATACCTCATCAAAATTAGTGGCTCTCACTTTAGGATCCTGTTCCCTTATTGGGACTCTCTTCATCCTATTAAGTTTTTCCTCTGCTCTACATTCACAGCCCTTTCTGTCGAATGTATCTCCCTCTTCTTTCTTCAATATCTTTTTTCCCTCTTCAGTCTTATACATAGCCTGCCTTCTCATAGCTTCATCAAAATTTACAAGATGGCCGTCAAATTCGGGTCCATCCACACAGGCAAATTTTACTTTTCCTCCTACAGTAACCCTGCAGGCTCCACACATTCCAGTACCATCTACCATTATAGGATTCAAACTCACTATAGTTTTAATCCCGTATTTTTTAGTAAGCTGTGCTATAAACTTCATCATTATCATTGGTCCTATAGCGACTACATAATTGTAGTCCTTAGTCTTCTTATCAATAAGCTCTTTCAGAAGATCTGTAACAAATCCTTTGTACCCATAACTTCCATCATCAGTAGCTATATAAAGGTTATCGCAAATCGGTTTCAGCTCTTCTTCAAAAAGTAGATAGTTTTTAGATTTACACCCCACTATGACATCTGCATCTATTCCGTGGCTGTGAAGCCATTTTACCTGGGGATAAACCGGGGCAGTGCCAACTCCTCCTGCTACAAATATTATGTTCTTCTTTTTGAGTTCCTCCATACTTTCATTTACAAAATCAGAATGTTGTCCCAATGGCCCAACAAAATCTTCAAAATATTCGCCTACCCTGTACTCAGCCATCCTTTTAGTTGAATCCCCCAATGTCTGAAATACTATTGTAACTGTGCCTTTTTCAGAATCATAGTCACATATAGTTAAAGGTATTCTTTCACCTTTCTCATCTATTTTTACTATGATAAATTGACCAGGCAGACAGGATTTTGCAACTCTCGGTGCTTCTATATCCATTAAAAATATATTGGGTGCCAATTCTTCTTTTCTTACTATTTTGTACATATTATTCCACCAATCAAATGTAATCCAAATATACCGGATACACCTCTGATTCTGGCAGTTTCAACTCCCCTCTCGTTTATATTTATCTGACATATAATAATCCTTTATAATTATATCATATAATTGCAAAAAGTGCACAATCTGTGAATTAGCAAAAAAGATCATTAAATCAAATTCATAATCTCTTATAAAATGGTTTAATGATCTTCTTCAAATTAAGTGATTCTAAGATTCAGATAGAGTTTGCTTACTGAACTCTGGAAAAACTTATATAATCATAACGCTGCTCTTGACATTCCCGATTTTTTAAATCGAGAATGTCAAACATGAAACTTTTAAATAACTATTTCTTATAGTCATAAAATCCTTTTCCAGTTTTTCTGCCCAGCCATCCAGCTCTTACATATTTCCTAAGCAGCGGATGAGCCCTGTATTTGGAATCTCCAGTTTCTTTATAAAGCACATCCATTACGGCAAGACAAATATCCAGCCCTATAAGATCTCCTAATTCCAAAGGTCCCATAGGATGATTTGCACCTAATTTCATAGCCTTATCTATATCTTCTGCTGAAGCTATACCTTCAGCTAATATGCCTACACCTTCATTTATCATAGGTACCAGTATTCTATTTACAATAAAACCTGGAGCCTCGGATACTTCTACAGGATCTTTTCCTATACTAAGGGCAACTTCTTTAACTTTATCAAAAGTCTCCTGAGATGTAGCCATTCCCTTTGTTATTTCAATCAATTTCATAACAGGTGCTGGATTAAAAAAGTGCATTCCTATAACCTTATCAGGCCTAGTTGTAGCAGATGCTATCTCAGTTATAGACAATGAGGATGTATTGGAAGATAAAATAGTTTCCGGTTTGCATATCCCATCCAATTCAGAAAAAATCTGCTTCTTTATTTTCATGTTTTCCACTGCTGCCTCTACTACTAAATCGCAATCAGCTGCCAATTTAAGGTCAACTGTTCCTTTAATTCTAGAAAGTATAGCATCAGCATCTGCTTGTGTAATTTTGCCCTTAGCTATTCTCTTTTGGAATCCCTTTTTTATTCCTGAAATTCCTCTTTCAACAAATTCATCCTTTATATCCCTTATTATAACCTCCACACCTTTTGATGCAAAAGCCTGAGCTATTCCTGAGCCCATTGTTCCCGCACCAAGAACACATACTTTTTTCACGTATATCCCTCCCCTAAAATTAATATAATTTAAATACTATCTTTATAACAAAACTCCTATTTTATAGCTTTAATCTGGGCTACCATTTCAGGCACAATTTTTTTATAATCTCCAACTAAACCAAGATCTGCTACATTCATTATTGGAGCACTGTCATCTTTATTTATGGCCACAATAAAATCGCTATCCTGCATTCCTGCCAAATGCTGTATAGCTCCAGATATACCACAAGCTATATACAATTTAGGCCTTACGGTTTTACCTGTCTGTCCTACCTGATATGCCTTGTCTATCCATCCGCTGTCAACAGTGGCACGGGAGCCTGCTATAGTTCCACCTAGAAGATCTGCCAGTTCTTTTAGAACCTTAAATCCCTCTTCACTTCCAAGTCCTCTTCCTCCGGATACTATAACATCTGCTTCTCCTATATCCATTACGTTTTTCGCAATTTTTATTACTTCATCTACTTTTAATCTAATATCGGAAGCTTTTAAATCTGCCTTAAATTTATCTATCTTGACAGCTCTGCTTTCGTCTTTTTCAAGCTTTTCAAAAACCCCTGGTCTCACAGTAGACATTTGAGGCCTGTGATCAGCACACTCTATAGTTGCCATAAGATTTCCACCAAATGCAGGCCTTGTCATAAGTAGATTTTTCGACTCTGCATCAACATCAAGTCCTGTACAATCAGCTGTAAGTCCTGTTCTAAGCCTAGCTGCTACTCTCGGTCCTAAATCTCTTCCCATAAATGTTGCACCTATGAGAAATACTTCCGGTTTTTTCTCATTTATTAAATCATAAATAACTTTAGCATAGGCATCTGTAGTATAGTGTTTCAAAAGTGGACTGTCCGCATACAGCACTTTGTCAGCACCATAAGCAATTAACTCCTTAGCTGCATCATCTATTTCGCTGCCAAGTAATACAGCTGTCAATTCTACGCCTAATTTATCTGCCAGCTCTCTGCCTTTTCCAAGTAATTCTAGGGCAACTTTCTGCAGGTTTCCGTCTCTTTGCTCTGCAAATACCCATACACCTTTATAGTCTGCTATGTTCATTATAAATCCCTCCTAATTAAATTAAGTGTTTTTCCTTTAATTTTGAAAGTGCATACGTTACAGCTTCCTTATATGGCTTATTAACTATTTCTCCTTGTCCTTTTGCTTCCTTGGTAGCCGATCTTCTAACTCTTGTCGGAGAACCCGAAAGTCCAAGAAGGGATTTATCTACATCTATATCATCTGCATGCCATACTTTTACATCCTGCTTAAAGATTTTAAATATATTTTTCATATGCATATATCTTGGCTTATTTAACTCTTTTATAGCTGTAAGAAGCACTGGGGTTCCAACTGTCACTGTTTCATAACCATCTTCCCAGGCCTTTTTGACTTTCAACTTGCCGCCTTCAACATTAACTTCTTCTACATAAGTTACCTGGGGTATTTGAAGAAATTCAGCTATTTCAGGTCCAACTTGAGCTGTATCTCCATCTATAGCCTGTCTTCCAGCAAAGATTACATCGTAATCTAATTCTTTAAGTGCGCCTGACAGTGCATAGGCAGTGGCACATGTATCTGCACCTGCGAAAGCTCTGTCTGATATAAGTATGGCCTCATCAGCACCCATCGCCAGAGCCTCTCTTAATGCAACTTCTGCCTGAGGAGGTCCCATGCTTATTACTGTAACTTTTCCCCCCTCTTTTTCTCTAATAACCAATGCTTCTTCAAGAGCATTTTTATCATCTGGATTTATTATTGATGGAACACCTTCTCTTATCAATGTTCCAGTTTTAGGATCTATTTTAACTTCATTGGTATCCGGTACCTGTTTTAAACAAACAACTATATTCATTATAAGTGTCCCCCCTATTTAAATAAGTTTCCTGAAATAACCATCTTTTGAACTTCTGAAGTTCCTTCATATATTTCAGTTATTTTAGCATCTCTCATCATTCTCTCTACAGGATAGTCTTTAGTGTATCCATATCCACCAAACAGCTGAACTACCTTAGTTGTAACTTCCATAGCCACAGTAGCTGCTATCAGTTTAGCTCTTGCAGCATCTACTGTATAAGGAACTCCTTTATCCTTATTCACAGCTGCCTTATACACCAAAAATCTTGCAGCTTCTATCTCAGTATCCAGATCCGCCACTGTCCAGCCTAAACCCTGGAACTTAAAAAGTGGTCTTCCAAACTGTTTTCTCTCTTTCATATATTCAATAGCCTCATCCAAAGCACCTTCTGCAATTCCAAGAGCCTGAGCAGCTATACCAATTCTTCCTCCATCAAGAGTCTTCATTGCTATTGGGAAACCTTTTCCCTCTTTCCCTACCAAATTCTCTTTTGGAATTATGCAGTCTTCAAATACCAATTCAGTTGTAGAAGAAGCTCTTATTCCCATCTTATTTTCAGTTTTGCCTATGGAGAAACCCGGTGTTCCCTTTTCCAGTATAAATGCAGATATTCCTCTAGTACCCTTGCTTCTGTCCGTCATAGCAAATACTATAAAAACATCTGCAACTCCTCCATTTGTAATAAATATTTTCTGTCCATTTAAAATGTAGTGATCTCCTTCAAGTATTGCCTGGCTCTGCTGACCTGAAGCATCAGTACCTGCATTAGGCTCTGTTAGACCAAAAGCTCCAAGTTTTTCACCTTTTGCCAGTGGAACCAAATACTTTTGTTTTTGTTCTTCTGTACCAAATTGTTGAAGTAATGAAGCACAAAGTGAAGTATGTCCCGATAGTATAACTCCAGTAGTAGCACAAGCCTTAGAAACCTCTTCAACAGCTAGTATGTAAGCCAGCGTATCTCCCCCTGCTCCGCCGTATTCAACTGGAAAAGGGATTCCCAGCATACCGTATTTAGCCATTTTATCCACTGTTTCCTGAGGAAATCTCTCGGTTTCGTCTATTTCAGCGGCTATTGGTTTAACTTCATTTTCGGTAAATTCTTTTACCATCTGTTTTACAAATTCTTGTTCCCTTGTTAACGTAAAATCCATTTATTTTACCCCCTAATATAGTTTTCATACTATAAAATATAGCTTCTGTAAATATTAATAACAAGATCGCTATAGTATAACTAAATTATTTATTTTTAAAATTCTTTTCCCTTTTTTCTACAAAAGCTGTCATTCCTTCTTTTTGATCTTCTGTAGAAAAGCATTCGCCAAAGGCTTCTGATTCATAAGCTACAGCTGTATCTATATCACACTGAATACCTCTGTTTATAGCAGCTTTACTCATTCTAACAGCTACAGGCGCATTAGAAGCTATAGTATTTGCTAATTTTTTTGCCTCTTCCAATAATTTTTCGGGTTCAAATACACTATTTACCAATCCTATTCTCAAAGCTTCATCAGCTTTTATCATCTTTGCAGTATATATCAACTCTTTAGCCATACCCAGTCCAACTACTCGTGCAAGTCTTTGAGTTCCTCCAAAACCCGGTGTAATTCCCAATCCCACTTCTGGTTGTCCAAACTTAGCCTTTGATGAAGCTATTCTTATATCACAGGCCAGAGATAATTCACATCCACCACCTAATGCAAAACCATTTACTGCTGCTATAACAGGTTTTTCTAAGTTTTCCAGTTTCCTAAAAACTTTATTGCCAAGTCTACTGAATTTTCTGCCTTCTAAGGTATTAAAATCTTTCATCTGAGTTATATCTGCTCCAGCTACAAAAGATTTTCCTGCTCCTGTAATTATTACAGCCAGCACAGCATCATCTGCCGCAATCTCATCTATAGCACTATCTATTTCCATCACTGTTTCCGAATTTAAAGCATTAAGTGCCTTAGGTCTGTTTATTGTGAGCAGTGCCAACTTCCCCTCTTTTTCAAGAATAACATTTTTATACTCCATATTAACCCTCCCCAAAAGTTTTTAGTATTTTATACTAAAATTAAACAGTTTATTAACATACTATTGTTAATAATATCACAAATATTATTATATACTTTAAAATTACATATTTCAATAATAAATAGTATAATNCTATGTATCTATTAAAACTTTCGGGAAATCTTTTAACTATCTCCTTCCTGAGTAACTTCTTCCCGCCTATCCAACTTATAAAACTATTCATATATACCTCCTATGTTCCAGATAATACTATTATATACGAACATATGTTCTATATCAAGGTAGAATATGGATAACTTCAATTCGTAATATGAAAAATGAGAGTATAGTATGGTAAAATATTAAATTTAAAAGTAAAATTATAAATATATCAACATAATAATTTGGAGGATGTTCATAATGTTACAGCTTAGTAAAAATAATAAAAATAAAGTTCTTGAAAGTATAAAATGCGGTAATATTGATGCTGCCGATGTCAGCTTTCCCAACCTTATAGATACTATAATATTGAAGATGAAAAAAATAAAACTTATAGACAAATTATCAGACAATTTTAGGGACAAACGAAGTGGAAACAAGCATCTGCCTTTAAATATATTAATTGCACTTGCAATTACAGCTAAAATGAAATTGAAGACAAGTTTGACTGATGTTGCATTCGCAGTAACAGACAGCGAACTCCTGTCTGAATTGGGATGGAATATGTGGGATACTGACAGGAATATGGATGAAGGTCTGTTTTCAGAAGGCGTTATTAGAAATTTTGTCAGTAAATATGAGAGTGTAGAGCTTATAGACTCATATAACCATTATATTCAGAATACCGTACTGCCAGGTGTTGGTGTGAGCCCGTCAATACATATTCTCGACTGCACTAAATTAGAGGTTAATTTAAACAATGCAAATTATGAGAATTCAGAAGTTATATCCGTAGACGATAAGCCTTTCCGGGGATATAAACTGGGGACACTCAGGGGACTCATGGATGATTCCGGAATAATTGAAGAAATAGTCTATGGCTCCATAAAAACTCATGACCTGGAGCTCTGCAGGAGTATGATTTTGAAAAGTAAATGCCTGAAAAATGGAGACATACTTATAAATGACAGGGGGTTTATCTCAAGAGACATCATAAATGAACTTAAGCTGAAACGTGGAGTCGATACATACATACCGGCAAAAAAGGGCATGACAATTTACAGCGAGGCTGTAAGTATAGCCCAATCACAAGGTAAGTGGCTAAAGCATCCAAATAAAAAGAGAAATACCCAGGAAATACAGCTTGTCAGAAACCTCGGGTCAATGTGGGAAAGCGGCAGCCCGGAAGCTGATGTGGATTTGTGCGCCTGTGTGGTACATGATAAAAAGGATGACAACTACTATGTATTTTTGACCACAGATACAGGCAAAACTGCAAAACAGATAATAAATACATATGAATTAAGACCGGAAATAGAAGAAGACTTCAGACAAATAAAGGATTTCTGGAAACTTGAAGATTTTAAAAGTACGAAATATAATTTCATAACATTTCATATTATCATGACATTGATAGGATACATGTATTTTCAACTATTTAAAAATATGGACGAAGGAAGTAAATATTCAGGCAAGTCACTGCCTGTAGTCATCAAGAACTACAAATCAGACAGGAAGAAATCCGTTATTATATACTCCGGTCAATATTTTGGAGTATTCCCATTTATTGAATTTATTCAGTTGTATGCTGGTTGTCCGGCAGAAGTCAGGAAACTCCTTGATCCAACCCTGGCTTTAGTATAGCAGGATTGGATCTCTATATTCAAATTACGAATTGAAGAT
>NZ_JBHMIY010000040.1:0-27451 GCF_042436595.1 Clostridium sp. MT-14 | reverse complement strand
CCGAAGGGTTGGAGGTTCGAGCCCTCTCCACGGAGCCATTTTATTTTTTAAAATGTTAATTATGCAGACCAAATAAATTTTGGTCTGCTTTTTATTATGTAACAGTACTTAATTAATAGGACTGATTTCCGGCAAGGGTTGAAGCTCTTCATTAACGTGCATCGTTAATTAAATCGAATAATACTTTCTTACATAAATTATTCTTTACTTATCTTGTTGCCATCGCTTATAAGCAGCACAGTTCCATCTACGTCAGTTCTGTATATCTGTATGTTTTTTCTTTTAAGTTTATTTATTGTATTTTTAGTAGGATGACCATACTTGTTGTTTTTGCCACAGCTTATTATAGCTATTTTAGGGTTGACTTTATCTAAAAATTTTTCTGAAGTGGAAGTTGAACTTCCATGATGTCCAACTTTTAGCACATCTGCCGAGAGATCATAATTTTTATCTATCATTTCGTCTTCACTCTTATTTTCAGCATCGCCTGTAAATAAAAATTTAGTATTTCCGTAGGTGATTTTTAAAACTATGGAATAGTTGTTGGTGTCTTCATACATAGTGCTGTTTGGAGCTATTATTTCAGCTGTGGTTTTTTTACCTAAATTCAATTCAGTGGCACGTGGAATTGGAACGTTTATTTTCATATTCTTATTTCTTAATGCAGTTATCATGCTCTCAAAGGTTATGGTGTTAGCTGTTTTTTTGGGAGCATAGAATTTATATATGTCATATTTTCTTATTATTGAACTCATGCCACCTATGTGATCCTCATCTGGATGAGTTGCAATTACATAATCCAATTTTTTTATACCTTGTTTCCTTAAATAGGACATTAGTTTATCTTTACTGTCATTTGGGCCTGCATCTATTAGAAGGTTTTTACCGTTTACTTGAATAAGCTCGCTGTCACCTTGCCCTACATCTATGTAATGTACTATGATTTGAGATGATTTAACTTTTGAATTCAATACATTGCTGGTACTATTGGTACACCCAGAGAGTAGAAAAAGTACTGCCAGGAATACACTTATCATGTTTAAATGTTTTTTTATGAAATTCACTATTGTAACAGCTCCTTTAGTTATTTGGAAAATGTATTAGCCTTTAAGGTATATTTTTTCGGATATTTTTTGTTTTATAATATTTGACAAGTTTGAAAGCTCTTCCTTTGACATATTATCGATATATATGGGTTCACATATGGTCATTTTCACATCTGCAGGTTTTAGTATGCTGTGTTTA
Source organism: Clostridium sp. MT-14 (assembly GCF_042436595.1). Classification (NCBI taxonomy): domain Bacteria; kingdom Bacillati; phylum Bacillota; class Clostridia; order Eubacteriales; family Clostridiaceae; genus Clostridium; species Clostridium sp. MT-14. Next base: position 26,206 of record NZ_JBHMIY010000040.1, on the reverse strand, counting down.
TTACCCTCTCTTAATCTATAGCTTCCATCTATGGCAATGGGAACTATGGGCACTTTGGATTTTAAAGCCAATTTTAAGCTGCCTTTTTTGAATTCACCTATTTTAGGTCCTTTGCTTCTGGTACCTTCTGGAAATACCACCATACTGTGTCCGCTTTTCAAAATTTTAATACCTTCATTTATGGATTTTATGGATTCCCGAATATTTTGTCTGTTCATGAAGACACAGTTTATCTGCCGCATCCAATAAGTAAGCAATCCAATTTTAGTGATTTCTTTTTTAGCTATAAATCCAACCGTTCTATTGAGGGATGAGATTATTATTGGTATATCAAAAAACCCCTGATGATTGGCGACAAAAAGGCAGGGAACCTGCGGCAAATGTTCTTTTCCTTCCAATTTAATTCTGGCATTTACGAGATTTAAAATGAAATTTGCCCAATTTTTTACAGCAACATATATATAATTTTCAACTTGTTCTTTGTCTCCTGTTTTTTTTATTCCCTCCAATTTGATTTTTTTTGTTACAGTACCAATCATATAGAGAATAAAAATAAAATAAAATAAAATGGTTTTTAACATAAATCGATTCCTCCTTGTAGAATTCTATTGATGAGTTCGTAAATATTACCTATCTATTATATCATATCCAATTATCATATATATTGAATAAATAATTTAGCTTTTAGTGCAAATATTGGCTAAAATAATAAAAAATATGGTTTTAATTAATTTAATTTTGCCAGAAATATTCATAGGTCCAATATGTACAATAAAAAATCCTATTTTATAGGACAATTGCATAAAATAAATGAGATCATTCAATTAGAGCAAAAATAAAAATATCTATTTGCTAATGGAAAATAAAAGTGTTACAATATAGATAATTTGTTATTAAACAAGTTAATATACTGTAATTATTAAAATGGATATTTAAAATACATATAAAAATAAAAGTTACATATGAAATGAGTAAATAATAATAATTCAAAAATCCATTTAAAATTATAGATCCAATATTTTAAACCAAGGAGATGATTTCATTGAAAAATAATTCAGCCAATTATAAATTGGACAATGTAAACAGCCCTAATCTTTATAAAGATATGTTTCCTTATGATGAAGTCCCAAAAGTAGTTTTTGATAATGTACAAGTTCCTATGGATATTCCAGAAAAAATATATATTACAGATACAACTTTTAGGGATGGACAGCAGTCTATGCCCCCTTATACAAGTAAGCAGATAATAAAAATTTTTGATTATCTTCATCAATTGGACAATAATTCTGGTATAATTAAACAGACGGAATTTTTCTTATATACAGAAAAGGACAGGAAAGCAGCTGAAGCCTGCATTGAAAAAGGATATAAATTTCCTGAAGTGACTTCCTGGATAAGAGCCAATAAGAAAGATTTCAAGTTGGTGAAGCAGATGGGGATTAGAGAAACTGGAATGCTTATGTCGTGTTCAGATTACCATATATTCAAAAAACTCAAAATGACAAGACAGGAAGCTATGGACATGTATTTGGACATAGTTAGAGAGGTGTTGAATAATGGAATTTACCCCAGATGTCATCTGGAAGATATTACTAGAGCTGACTTCTATGGATTTGTAGTTCCTCTTGTAACTAAATTGATGGAACTGTCTAGAGAGGCCAATATTCCTGTGAAAATAAGAGCCTGTGATACTCTTGGTTTGGGTGTATCCTACAATGGAGTGACTGTCCCAAGAAGTGTCCAGAAAATTATTCATGGGCTTAGAACTATCTGTGGAGTTCCTTCAGATATGATAGAATGGCATGGGCATAATGATTTTTATAGTGTAGTAGATAATTCTACAACTGCCTGGTTATATGGAGCATCTTCTGTAAATACGTCTCTCCTGGGGATAGGCGAGAGAACGGGAAATTGTCCCCTGGAGGCCATGGTATTTGAATATGCACAATTAAAAGGCAATACTGGAAATATGAATTTGCATATTATAACGGAATTGGCGCAGTATTTCAGTAAAGAAATGAAATATGATATACCTACAAGAACTCCATTTGTCGGTAAAGAATTTAATGAAACCAGGGCGGGGATACACGCAGATGGTATATTAAAAGATGAAGAGATCTACAATGCTTTTGATACGGACAAAATTTTGGGAAAGCCAATTGTTGTAGCTGTAAATCAATATTCAGGACATGCAGGAATTGCAGCTTGGATCAATACCTATTATAGATTGAAGGGTGACGATAGGGTTGATAAGAAGGATGAGAGAATTAATGATATAAAATTATGGGTAGATGAACAATATAAGTCGGGAAGAACTACCATGATAGGAAACAATGAGCTTGAGCTGCTGGTAAAAGAGTTGATGCCGGAAGTTATGAGAAAGAATGAAGAGAGAGCGAGTTAATCAGTCGAATAGAATATTTGCGGAAATGAGGGATTTATGTGGGATTGAACGCAGCAAAAAAGATAATAAAGAATCATCTCGTTAAAGGTGAAATGATACCAGGAGAGGAGATTGCAATAAAAATAGATAGAACTCTTACCCAGGATTCTACAGGCACTATGGCCTATCTTCAGTTTGAAGCACTTGGAATAGATAGGGTAAAAACCAAGAAATCCATAGCCTATATAGATCACAACATGTTACAGTCAGGTCCTGAAAATGCAGATGATCATGCTTATATTCAAACTGTAGCAAAAAAGCATGGTATATATTTTTCAAGGCCTGGAAATGGGATATGTCATCAAGTTAATCTGGAGAGGTTTGGAGTACCGGGAGATACTCTTTTGGGATCCGACAGCCATACTCCTACAGCAGGTGGGATAGGAATGCTTGCCATTGGAGCAGGCGGACTTGATGTAGCAGTGGCCATGGGCGGTGGAGAGTATTATTTGAATATGCCTAAGATAGTCAAAGTTAATTTAAAAGGCAGATTGGGAGCATGGATTACAGCCAAGGATATAATTTTGGAGATGTTAAAAAGGCTCAGTGTTAAAGGTGGAATTGGAAAGATATTTGAGTATGTTGGAGAGGGAGCAAAGACACTGTCTGTTCCTGAAAGGGCAACCATAACCAATATGGGAGCAGAACTTGGTGCCACTACATCAATATTTCCCAGTGATAATGTAGTTCGTGAATTTTTAAGAGCTCAGGGGAGAGAAAAAGATTTTTCTTTTATTGAACCGGATGCAGATGCAAGCTATGATGAGGAGATGGAAATAGATTTATCATCCCTGGAACCTATGGTAGCATGTCCGCATAGTCCGGACAAAGTGGTTGCTGTTTCAGAATTGGAAGATGTTAAAGTAAATCAAGTATGTATAGGGAGTTGTACCAATTCATCTTATGTGGATATGATGAAAGTGGCACATATATTAAAGGGAAATACAGTAAGTGAAGATGTTTCTCTTACCATATCTCCGGGTTCAAGACAGGTTCTGACCATGCTGTCCCAAAATGGAGCATTGTCCTATATGATAGAGGCAGGTGCAAGAGTGTTGGAGAGTGCCTGCGGACCCTGTATAGGAATGGGGCAATCACCTTCTACTGGTGCTGTATCTCTCAGAACTTTTAACAGAAATTTTGAGGGAAGATCAGGTACTAAGTCCGCAAAAGTATATCTGGTAAGTCCGGAAATTGCAGCTGTTTCTGCATTGACAGGTTATATTACGGATCCAAGACAGATGGGGACGCCTTTTAAAGTTGAAATGCCTGCAAAATTTTTAATAGATGACAATATGGTAGTTGATCCCAGCAGGGCCGGAGAAGATGTCAGAGTGGTAAGAGGACCTAATATAAAGCCATTTCCTGTGGCAAAGCCACTGAAAGATGTTTTGAATGGAAAAGTGCTTACAAAAGTAGGAGACAATATAACTACAGATCATATAATGCCTTCTAATTCAAAATTGCTGCCCTATAGATCCAATATCCCATACTTGTCTGATTACTGTCTGACACCCTGCGATGAAGAATTTCCCGCAAAGGCAAAGAAAAATTCAGGGGGTTTTATAGTGGCGGGAGAAAATTATGGACAGGGTTCCAGCAGAGAACATGCGGCATTGGCTCCTCTTTACCTGGGAATAAAGGCAGTATTTGCGAGGTCTTTTGCTAGAATCCACAGGCAGAATCTTATAAATAATGGAATACTTCCTCTGGTTTTTCAAAATGTGAAGGATTATGAAGAGATAGATGTAATGGATGAACTTGAAATGGGAGATATGCTCAAACAAATTGACGGTGATACAATCATAGTGAAAAACAAGACAAAGAACAAAGAATATAATATGCTATTTGATGTTACCCAAAGGCAGAGAAATATGATAAAATATGGTGGATTGATAAATTTGATGAAAAGGAATAGTCTATAAAATTCGACATATTAGGGGGTAATTGATTTTATGAAGCACAGACACAGAGTAACTCTTATTCCGGGCGACGGTATAGGTCCAGAGGTTAGTGAAGCGGCAACAAAAATTATAGATGCCAGTGGTGTGGATATAGATTGGGATATAGCTGAAGCTGGAGCGGCTTTTATAGATAAATATGGCACTCCTATTCCGGAGAAGGTCATTGACAGTATAAAGAGAAACAAAGTGGCATTGAAGGGTCCCGTGACCACGCCAGTGGGGAAAGGTTTCAAAAGCGTAAATGTAACCTTGAGAAAAAGTTTGAATTTATATGCCAATATAAGGCCTATAAAAACGTATGAAGGGGTAAAGTCCAGGTATGATAATGTTGATTTGGTTATATTCAGGGAAAATACTGAGGATCTATATGCGGGAATAGAGTTTATGGTAAATGATGAGACAGCACAAAGTGTGAAGATAATATCCAAGAATGCCAGCAGAAAAATAGTAAAAGCAGCTTTTGAATATGCGGTTAATAATGGAAGAAGGAAAGTAACCGCAGTTCACAAGGCCAATATAATGAAATTGTCAGATGGACTTTTTTTAAGAACTGCCAGAGAAGTAGCTGAAGAATATGATGATATAGAATTTGATGATGTGATAGTAGATGCCATGAGCATGAAACTGGTGTTGAATCCTGAAAAATATGACGTGCTTGTAATGCCAAACTTGTATGGCGATATATTGTCTGATCTGGCATCCGGACTGGTAGGGGGACTGGGGCTAGTTCCCGGGGCCAACATGGGAGAAGAGCGAGCTGTATTTGAGCCTGCCCATGGTTCAGCTCCTGATATTGCAGGACAGAACAAGGCGAATCCTACTGCTATAATATTGTCTTCAGTTATGATGTTGAAATATTTACATGAAAGTGAAGCTGCGGATAGAATTGAAAGGGCAGTGGAAAATGTGTTAAAAGAGGGAAAGTATATAACCCCTGATCTAGGAGGAAATTCAACTACTGATGAATTCACCAATGCTGTAATTTCAGAATTGTAATAGTATTTTTGATATTAAAGTGTAAAATAAGCTGCTGCACAAATTTAATTGTGCAGCAGCTCTTTATAATTAAATTATATAAAAAATTAGGGAATTTAAAGTAATTAGGGAACTTTGTTTATTATCAAGCTTTAGCTAGAGCTTGGTCTAAATCATATATAATATCATCAATGTTTTCCACACCAATTGAAAGCCTTATGAGATCAGGAGTTACTCCGGCAGCTTTCTGTTGTTCTTCGTTCAACTCTGCATGAGTAGTACTTGATGGGTGGATTACAAGGGACTTTGCATCTGCTACATTTGCAAGTAAAGAGAATAATTTTACGCTGTTTATAAATTTCTTTCCAGCTTCAAATCCGCCTTTTATTCCAAAAGTAAATATGGAACCTGCTCCCTTTGGAAGATATTTTTTAGCTAGTTCTCTATATGGGCTTCCTTCAAGTTCAGGATAGTTTATCCATGCAACCTTCGGGTGTTTACTTAAAAATTCAACTACTTTTCTTGTATTTTCAACATGTCTTTCAACTCTCAGTGAAAGTGATTCAAGTCCAAGCAAGAAATAAAATGCACTTTGAGGACTCAGTGTTGCACCTGTATTTCTTAAAAGTTGTACTCTGGCTTTTGTAGCAAATGCCACAGGACCTTGATCAGCATATACAAGTCCATTGTAGCTCTCATCAGGTGTAGTGAAATCAGGAAATTTACCACTTGCTCTCCAGTCAAATTTTCCACCGTCAACTATGACTCCACCTATGGTAGTTCCATGTCCACCTATGAATTTAGTTGCAGAGTGAACAACTACATCTGCCCCGTATTCTATTGGTCTTACCAGGTATGGAGTACCAAAAGTATTATCTATGATAAGTGGTATTTTATTTTCATGGGCTATATTTGCCACTGCTTCTATATCCAGTACATTTATTCTCGGGTTTCCTATGGTTTCAGCATAGACTGCTTTTGTATTGTCCTTGATTGCTTTTCTGATATTTTCAGGATCATCAGGATCTACAAATGTTACGTCGATTCCAAGTTTCTTTAAAGTTACTGAGAACAATTCATAAGTTCCACCGTAGAGGGTGCTGGCTGAAACTATGTTGTCCCCTGCATTTGCCACGTTTAATATAGAATATAATATTGCTGCCAAACCTGATGCTGTAGCAAGACCTGCACTTCCACCTTCAAGAGCTGCTATCCTCTGTTCAAATACATCTTCTGTGGGGTTCATTATTCTTGCATAAACGTTTCCTGGTTTTTTAAGCTGGAAAAAGTCTGCAGCTTCATCTGCATCTTTGAATACAAAAGATGTTGTCTGATAAATTGGAACTGCCCTTGCTCCCGTTGTTGGATCAGGCACTTGACCTGCATGTACCTGTAATGTTTCAAAACCTAATTTTCTCTCTTCACTCATTTTTACTTCCTCCTCATATTTCTTTATAATATATTAAATATTCTGGACGAAACTTCTATATATTTTGGCAAAATAAAAAATCTTCTTGTAGATGAGATACAAGAAGATTTTTCCTCATGCTCCTCATCTTTCAGGTTATACACCTGCTGGAATTAGCACCGTTGAATGAAAGTTATCATTCAGGTTGCCGGGCATCATAGGGCCAGTCCCTCAGCCGCTCTGGATAAGAAGTTCCGTATTTAATTGAGAAAATCATAACAGATCATGGGGGGGTTTGTCAAGGGGAAAATGAAAAAAAATGAAAAAATTTTATGTATTAAGTAATTGACAATTTCGATTTTAAGTATTAATATTAAAATATTCTTATCACGAGAGATTGAGGGACAGGCCCTATGAAATCCGACAACCGGCAATTGTGTATCGGTGTCAATTCCTGCAGAATAGAATCAAACAAGTTTTGCTGTTTATGTAAAAAAAGTTTTTAAGCGTTGAACTTGTTATTTGCAGCATAGTTGATTTTAAAAGAATCTAAAGTTAACATGAATCTGCTGTGAAATTAATTCTGAAAGATAAGAAGGATTGGCTTTTTATGAAGTTATAAGCTGCTTTTCTTTCTTGTAGGAAGGCAGTTTTTTTATATGATTAATTGAAAATTCAGAGTCCCAACTATATTCAAATACCAAATCTGGCTGATTTTTATATATTGTGAATTGGATAAGTGTGGTGACCTTCGAATAGATCAATGTCTAAATGATAAAAAATGTATTATAATTATGACTATAATGTTAAAGAGAAATTAGTCGTCTATTATAGATATATGAGAAGTATAAGTTGTATTTGAAAAGGGGTGGAGTAAATGGTATTCAGAAATCCATTGGACAAATTTGACAAAAAATTTATTTTCTTTGACGGAGCTATGGGAACCATGCTTCAAAGATCAGGTCTTCAACCTGGAGAACTTCCAGAGATCCTAAATGTGACCAATGCTGAAATAATAAAAAAAATACATAGAGGATATCTGGAGGCAGGAGCGGATATAATAATATCCAATACTTTCGGAGCTAATGAACTTAAGTACAATTCTTCAAATTATAATATAGAAGATGTTATTACGGCCGGAGTGAAAATTGCAAAGGAAGAGGCGGCCTGCATGGGAAAATTAGTTGCTCTGGATCTGGGTCCAATAGGCCAAATAATGGAGCCAGCAGGTAATTTGAGCTTTGAAACGGCATATAAATTATTTAAAAATCAGGTTATTGTAGGTAAAAAAGCTGGAGCAGATTTGGTTTTAATAGAAACTATGTCTGATCTTTATGAAACCAAAGCAGCTATTCTTGCAGCCAAGGAAAATACAACTCTGCCGGTGTTTTGTACAATGACTTTTCAGCAGGACGGCAGAACTCTTATGGGTACGGATCCCAAAACAATGGTGGTTACATTGGAAGCGCTTGGGGTGGATGCACTTGGTGTAAATTGTTCTCTTGGACCATCTGAACTTCAGGGAATTGTAGATGAAATATTGGAGTATTCATCTATACCTGTTATGGTGCAGCCTAATGCGGGATTACCTAGGTATGATGGAAAGAATACAATCTATGATATAACACCAGAAGAATTTTCAAGAAATATGGCTATTATGGCGAAAAAAGGAGTTAGAATTTTTGGAGGATGCTGTGGTACCGATCCTGAATTTATAAAAGCTACTGTCAGTGCCCTTGAAAATATACAGCCTATTGATATAAAAGAAAAGGACTATACTGCAATTTGCTCTTCTACCAATACTGTAATTTTAGGGGAAGGTATAAAGATTATTGGTGAAAGGATCAACCCTACAGGAAGAGAGATATATAAAAAACAGTTAAAAAGTGGAGATGTAAGCTATATAGAAAAAGAAGCTGTAACTCAAAAGGAAGAGGGAGCTCATATATTGGGACTTAATGTAGGACTTCCTGAAATTGATGAAGTTAAAATGATGGAAAAAGCTATAAAGGCTATACAAAAGGTAGTGCGATTGCCTATAGATATCGATAGTCCAAATCCTAGTGTATTGGAGGCGGGAGCTAGAGTATACAATGGAAAGCCCATAATAAATTCTGTTAATGGAAGAAAAAATATCATGGAGAAAGTATTCCCAATAGTAAAAAAATATGGGGGATGTATAATAGCACTTACTATAGATGAAAAAGGAATACCAGACAGTGCGGAGGGAAGAGTTAAAATTGCAGAAAAGATAATTAAAACTGCAGCCTGTTATGGAATTAATAAAAAGGATATAATAGTTGACTGTCTTACGCTTACTGCTTCGGCACAGCAGAGGGAAGTCATGGAAACGGTAAAAGCTGTAAAACTTGTAAAAGAAAAATTTGGAGTAAAAACTGTATTGGGAGTGAGCAATATATCTTATGGACTTCCAAGAAGATGTATATTAAATAGGACTTTTCTTGCTATGGCGCTTGATGCTGGTTTGGATCTCCCCATTATAAATACTCAAGATCAGGGGGTTAAAGATGTTGTAGCTGCTTTTGAAGTTTTGGCGAATCTGGATAAAGAAGCAGATAATTATATATCCATATATGGGAGCAAAAATGATGTATTATCCAAGAATGATAAAGAAGATAAGGGTGAAAGTGAAGGAGATTTGAAATCGGCCATTATTGACGGAATAGAAGATCGGGCTGTAAGAATAACGTCACAGCTGTTAAAAAATAAAATGGCAGAGGAAATAGTTAATTATAATATAATTCCTGCCCTGGATGAAGTGGGGAGAATGTATGAGTCACAGGATATATTTTTACCACAGCTCATACAGTCAGCGGAGACAGTGAAAAAATCTTTTGAGATAATAAAGAAGAAAATACTAGAAGATGGAGAAAAAAATATAGAAAAGGGGAATATAGTATTAGCTACGGTAAAAGGCGACATACATGACATTGGAAAAAACATAGTGAAAGTACTTATGGAAAATTATGGATTTGACGTAATAGATTTAGGCAGAGATGTGGATATAGAGAAGATAGTGAATACTGTAAGAGAAAATGATATAAAGCTGGTAGGGCTCAGCGCACTTATGACCACTACTGTGATAAATATGAAAAAAACCATAGATGCTTTAAGAGAAAATGAGCTTCAATGTAAAATTGTAGTGGGAGGGGCAGTATTAAATCAAAATTATGCAGATATGATAGGGGCAGATTACTATGCGAAGGATGCCAGAGAAGCTGTAAAAATAGCAGAAGAAGTTTTTTCGGTATAGAAGATATATTCTTTAAATTAATGAAATTTTTATAGAATATTGCTTGCATTTAATGTAAAATATATTTGAGAAAAAAATTAAAACCGGTTTGGGGAGATAAAGATGAGTGAAAAAATTAATGAAAAAATTGCAAAGTATGTACCGGAAATAAGAGGGACACTTAGAGATCATATGATAAATCTCCCTCTTGTTATGAGAGAAGCTAGTGGAATAAAGGTTTTTGGAAAGAGAATAAAATCTCTTGCGTTTACTACTGATATAGCAATCATAAAGAACATAAATGCAGATGCAATTTTGGCGGTATATCCTTTTACGCCTCAGTCCGTTATAACGGAAGCTCTTGTTGCGGCTTCTGACGTACCCATATTTTGTGGTGTAGGAGGAGGACTTACCACGGGAAAACGTGTTATAAATCTGGCTCTTAATGCTGAATTTACGGGGGCTATGGGGGTAGTGGTCAATAGTCCTACATCTAATGAAATTGTAAGAGCTGTAAGAGATTCCATTGATATTCCAATTATAGTTACGGTAGTTTCTGAAAGGGATGATATTGGAAAGAGGATAGAAGCAGGTGCTTCAATATTAAATGTGTCTGCGGGTAAAAACAGTGCGGATTTGGTAAGAAAAATAAGACAACAATATGCTGAATTTCCTATAATAGCCACAGGAGGAAAAACAGAGGACAGTATCAGAGAAACTATAAGGGCAGGTGCAAATGCCATTTCATATACACCACCTTCGACGGCTGAATTATTTAAGGAAACCATGGAACGATACAGAAAAGCGTGAGAACAATGTATAGTACTATTTCATCACATCAAGTTTAAATAAAAATTGAATCTTTTTAGATTACGGGAATTAAACTGGAAATATAAATTTTAGATTATATTTTCAGTTTTTTTGTTACTAAAAGTATTGCATAATTATAATAATATATGTATAATTATTATATATTTAACCTAAGGAGTTAAAGTTTTTATTATTTGAAAAGAGGAGATATAAATGAAAAAATTGAAAAAAGTGATGACAATAGTATTGTCAATAGCCTTTACAACAGTGTTATTAGCAGGCTGCGGCAGCAGTAGTAATTCACAAAGCGGACAAGATTCGCAAAATACTTTGGAAAAGGTAAAAAAAGCAGGTGTTTTAAAAGTAGGGTTGGAGGATTCTTTTCCGCCAATGGAATTTAGGGACAACCAAAATGCACTTAAGGGATTTGATATAGATATGGCAAATGCTATAGCTAAAAAAATGGGAGTAAAAGCTCAGTTCGTTGGTACTGAATTCAATGGAATAGTTCTGGCACTTAAATCCGGAAAATTTGATGTAATAATATCAGGAATGAGCATAACCGATGATAGAAAAAAACAAATAGATTTTTCTGAGCCCTATGTACAAAATTATCAGATTATAGTTACCAAGACAGGAAATACTTCTATTAAAGGTTCAAAGGATTTAGACGGTAAGAAGGTGGGGGTAGGACTTGGTACCACCAGTGAAGAAGTAGTTAAAAAGTTTAAGAATATAAAGGAAGTAAAAAAATATGACAAGACTACAGAGGAACTTCAGGATCTTCTAATAGGAAGACTTGATGCAGTAGTAGTAGATGAACCCGTTGGAAAATACTATATATCCAAGTCTGATAAAAAGGATCAATATACTGTTCTAAATGAAAGGTTGAGTAAAGAGCCTATGGGAATAGGATTTAAGAAAGGCGACAAAGAGTTAGAAGCTGAGGTACAAAAAGCATTTAACGAATTGAAGAAGGATGGAACTATGTCTAAGATTTCCACAAAGTGGTTTGGAGAAGACATATATAAATAATATATACGAAGAGGAAGTGGATTGGATCAGTGAATATAGGATTTATTAATGATATACTGCCTATTTTATTAAAGGGCAGTGTAATGACTATGGAGCTTACAGTAATTACTTTGATATTGGGAACACTTCTTGGTATATTTTTAGCACTTTTGAAATTATCTAAAAATATTGTGCTTAAATCACTATCAGGTTTTTATACATGGATATTCAGAGGCACACCTCTATTATTGCAATTGTTTTTCTTTTATTATGGATTACCTTTTGTTGGAGTAGAACTTACACCTTTTTCAGCGGCAATACTGGGACTTGGACTCAACTGCGGAGCCTATATGGCGGAGATAATAAGGGGAGGAATTCAATCTGTAAACAAGGGACAATTTGAAGCGGCAAAGGCACTTGGATTTAGTTATGGAGAAACTATGAGAAAGATAATACTTCCCCAAACCTGGAAAATCATAATACCGCCTGTTGGAAATGAATTCATATCCATATTAAAGGACACTTCCTTAGTATCTACTATAGCAATGGTGGAGCTCATGAGATCGGCCCAACAGATATATGCCAGCAGTTTTGATCCAATATCAGTGTTTCTTACGGCAGCAGTGTTGTATCTTGTAATGACCACTGTATTTACCACTGTATTTGGAATGTTTGAGAAAAAATTGGCCGTTTACAGTTAACTGTAGAACATTTAAATTTAATTTGGAGGTGTAATCTATGGAAAATACAGCTTTAGACAATCACATGGATTTAGATAAAAATAAATATATGATAGAAGCCACTCATTTAACCAAGAGTTTTAATAATTTGATGGTTTTTAAGGATCTCAGCATAAAAGTGAAAAAAGGTGAGGTTTTAGTGGTAATAGGAGCTTCTGGTTCAGGAAAAAGTACTCTATTGAGGTGCTTAAATCATTTAGAGGAATTGGACAGTGGTTCTGTAATTATAGAAGGAGAAAAATTAAATCCTAAGGATAAAAAGATGATAAGAAGAATAACTACAAAGATGGGGATGGTCTTTCAAAGTTTTAATCTGTTTCCACATATGACAGCTATTCAAAATGTTATGGAGGCTCCACTGGTAGTCAAAAAGGAGAAAAAATCAGAAGCACAGCTAAAAGCCAGAAAGCTGTTGGCTAAAGTTGGCTTAAAAGACAAAGAAAATTTTTATCCTTCAAAGCTTTCAGGAGGTCAGCAGCAGAGAGTCGCTATTGCAAGAGCTCTTGCAATGAATCCAGATATAATGCTTTTTGATGAACCTACGTCTGCACTGGATCCAGAGCTTGTAGGAGAAGTTTTAAATGTAATGAAGGATTTGGCTAAGGATGGGATGACTATGGTAGTTGTAACTCACGAGATGGGTTTTGCAAAAGAGGTTGCTGACAGAGTTATATTTATGGATGGTGGAAAAATACTGGAGCAGGGTACTCCAGAACAGGTATTTTCACATCCGAAAGAGGACAGAACAAAAGCTTTTTTGGATAAGGTTATTAAGTGATCTTTAGATTTTATCAGAGTTCAAATATCAGAGTTAAATTCTGGTATGTTTTTGGATGTTGCCGAAAATAATCATTAATTGTGCATTGTTAATTGTGAATTTATAATAAATTGGAGGTTAAATTTATGAAGGATAAAGTGGTATTGGCGTATTCAGGAGGATTAGATACTTCAGTTATCATTCCTTGGCTAAAGGAAAATTATGATATGGAGGTTATTGCGGCTTGTATAGATGTAGGACAAGATGATGACATGGAGCAAGTGAGGAAAAAGGCTCTCGAAACAGGTGCTTCTAAAGTATACATTGAAGATATGAAAGAGGAGTTTGTAAAAGATTATCTTTTTAAGGCAGTAAAGGCTAACTTATTGTATGAAGGAGCTTATATGCTTGGGACATCTCTTGCAAGACCTCTTATGGCAAAAAAACTTGTAGAGATAGCACATAAAGAAGGGGCTAAATGTATATCTCATGGATGTACTGGTAAGGGAAATGATCAGGTGCGTTTTGAAGTTGGGATAGCAAGCTTTGATCCAACAATAAAGATAATAGCTCCATGGAGATTATGGAATATAAAATCAAGAGAAGATGCCATAGATTATGCAAACTCCAAAGGAGTGGAAGTAGCTGCAACTAAAGAGAAAATATATTCAAACGACAAAAATATTTGGCATGTAAGTCATGAGGGCGGAGATCTAGAGGATCCGCGAAATGAGCACAAAACAAGTATGTATTTTATGACTACTACACCTGAAAAGGCAAAAGATGAAGACACATATATAGAGCTCTATTTTGAAAAGGGAGAACCTAAAAAATTAAATGGACAGGAATTAGATCCTGTTACCATGATGGAAAAGTTAAATAAAATAGGCGGCGAAAATGGAATAGGAATAGTGGATATGGTGGAAAATAGACTGGTTGGGATGAAATCCAGAGGGGTATATGAAACTCCAGGTGGAACCATACTCTATGCTGCTCATACTGCTCTTGAAAGGTTGACCATAGATAAAGATACTTTTCATTATAAACAACTGGTATCCCAAAAATATGGGGAACTTGTATATGACGGGCTTTGGTTTGGAAGCCTGAGAAAGGCATTGGATGCTTTTGTTGAAGCTACTCAGGAAAATGTAACCGGAAATGTAAAATTGAAATTATACAAGGGGAATATATTGACAGCATCGATAGACGCTCAATATCCTCTATTTAATGAGAGTATATCTTCTTTTGGAGCCAGTGATTTATATGACCATAAGGATGCGGACGGCTTTATTAAATTATTCGGCCTTCCCTATAAAATTAAGGCTGCAATAGATAAAGATAGGAAAAATTAACCATGAAACTTTGGGGTGGAAGATTTAAAAAATCTGAGAGCAAGCTCATGGAAGATTTCAACAGTTCTCTGGGTTTTGACAGACGGCTTTACAAAGAGGATATAGAGGGAAGCATGGCCCATGTAAAGATGCTTTCCAAATGTAGGATTTTAACTCAGGAAGAGGGCAGAAGTATATTAGAGGGATTGAAGTCCATATTAAAAGATATAGAAAGTGGAAAATTGAAAGTAGAGGGAGACTATGAGGATATACACAGTTTTGTGGAGATAAATTTAATAGATAGAATAGGTCAGGTGGCAAAAAAATTACACACTGCCAGAAGCAGAAATGATCAAGTTGCAGTGGACTTTAGATTGTACGTTAAGAAAGAAGCTCAGGAGGTAGTTCAAAGTATAGAGATACTTCAAACTGCAATAAAAGATTTAGGTGAACGAAATAATGTTATAATGCCAGGATATACTCATCTTCAGAGGGCTCAAGTAGTAACATTTAAGCACTATATAATGGCGTATTATTCTATGTTATCAAGGGACAAAAATAGAATTTTAAATGCTGTTGAAATTATGGATGAAAGCCCTCTTGGATGCTGTGCACTGGCAGGTACGACTTATGATATAGATAGATATTTTACTGCTAAAGAACTGGGATTTAGAAAACCAGTAGATAATTTTTTAGATGGTGTAAGTGACAGGGATTACGTCCTGGAGATGTTATCAGACTTTTCCATATTGATGATGCATTTAAGCCGTCTTAGTGAGGAACTTATATTGTGGAGCAGCAAAGAGTTTGATTTTGTACAAATAGATGATGAATTTTCCACAGGAAGCAGCATAATGCCTCAAAAAAAGAATCCTGACGCTGCAGAACTCATAAGAGGCAAAACTGGGAGAGTATATGGTTCACTTATGGCACTGCTTACCACTATGAAGGACATTCCTCTTGCCTATAATAAGGATATGCAGGAAGATAAAGAACAGTTTTTTAACTCCTTAGATACTATATTAAGCTGTTTGAAAATAATGAATGGTATACTCTCCACATTAAAAGTCAATAAAGACAATACTTTTAATGCTGTTAAGAAAGGGTTTCTAAATGCTACAGAAGCAGCAGATTATTTAGTAAATAAAGGTATGGCTTTTAGAGATGCCCATAAGGTTATTGGCGAAATTGTACTTTACTGTGAGAATAAAAATAAATCCATTGAAGATCTTCAACTGGAGGAGCTGAAAAATTTCAGCACTTTGTTTTCGGAAGATGTATATGAATTTATAGATTATAGAAATACGTTAAACAGAGGAATCAAAAAAAATCTTAAATAAGGGTATATTAAAAAGTGGAAAGTTTTTAAAAATTAACTTTCCACTTTTTAATACCTAAACTTCTTTTGTATGTCTGCTTTCTGTTTCTTTTCCAAAAAACGAAAGAGCATATAATCCTCCAAGACCTACTAGAGCATACAATATTCTTGTAAATGAAGACATTGTACCAAATAGTGATGCTATAAGATCATATCTAAAAAATCCAATTAGTCCCCAGTTGAGAGCACCTATTACCACCAATATTAGTGCAATAATGTCTAATGTTCTCATATTCACATCTCCTTTTTATTTTATATAAACTATTATTTACAAATTGTATGAAATTTATAAGGTAAAATAAAAAGAAGATGAAAGACTAATTTTTGTTATATGACTCATTACTTAATATATCTATATTTATGCTCCTATCCACAGGCTGAAATAGGGATATTATAGTGTCAGTCCTCTGTATTCCATCTACAGATTGAATCTTGTTCATAAGTAGATTCTGTAAATCTGTTATATTTTTACATACAACTTTTACAAAAATAGAGTAAACTCCAGTAGTATAGTGAATTTCAACAATTTCTTTTATATTTTCCAATTGCTCGAGGACACCTTTAAAAGATTTGGCTTTATCTAAATAAATACCTATAAAGCCACATACATCATAGCCTATCTTGGAATTATCTATTATAAGCTTAGTACCTTTTATTATATTCATGTCCTGCATTTTTTTCATTCTAACATGAATGGTTCCACCACTCACATGGCATTTTCTAGCTATCTCTAAAAAAGGAGTTCTAGAATCCTTTAAAAGAATATCAAGAATTTGCAGATCTAAATCATCTAATCCAGAAACTTTTAAACTCAATTGAATCCCCTCCTTCACGATCTAATTATTTTAATTTTTATTCCCCCAAATAATATTATAGCAGAAATTTTTATTAAATTAATAATTTAAAACGTTATCATTGATTAATAATTTATAAACTTTTAATGAATCATGTATATAAATATTATATTGATAACAAAATACAAATTCTATTATTAATATTGCAAGATACTTAAAAAAGTATTATTATATTGTTAATGAAGAACATAAAAAAGTAAATGAGTAGTAAATTTATATAACTATCAAAGGGGGACGTATGTAATGAAGACGTATGTATTAAAGGATGAAAGAAAAAAGGAGTTAAAGCTTTTGGACAAGGCATTACAGAAAATATCGAGAAAAGAACTGCCTCATATACTTCATGTGCAGCAGGCTATATTGAGAGCATCCGATGAATATATGTATAAAAAAGGTGTGACTAGGATCATGCCTATAATGATAGCACCTATTACGGATACATTAAATCATGATGTAGAGGATTGTGAATTAAAATATGAGGGACAAAAATTTAATATAACGAAATCGATGATATTTCATAAACAGATAATGTTATCCAGCCCATATCTTGATAAAATATATATAGTATCTCCTAATGTAAGGCTTGAGCAGGAAGAGGAAGGAGATAAGAGACACTTATTTGAATTTACTCAGGTTGATTTTGAATTCAAGGGAGCAAGTATGGATGATGTATTTGAATTTCAGGAGGGACTTGTCAAATATGTATTTGATTATATAAAGAAAGAATGTGCAGATGAATTCAAAACTTTGGGAATTGGAACATCACATCTAGATGTAACTATACCGTTCAAGAGATATACTACTCAGGAACTTAAAGCAAAATATGGAGATGATTTCGAAGAGATAGCTTCAAAAAAGGCAACTCAACCATTCTGGCTCATAAATCACAAGAGAGAATTTTATGATGCTGAGGATCTGGAAAAGCCGGGTACTTATAGAAACTATGATCTGATATGGCCTTATGGATATATAGAAGGTCTGAGCGGAGGAGAAAGAGAGTACAAGTATGATAGAATACTTACTAGAATGAGAGAACTTGGTGTAGATGAAAATGCTTTTAGAAATTATATTGAACTTGCAAAAGAGGGTAAAATACCTAAAACTGCAGGAGCTGGTTTTGGAGTAGAGAGAATGACTAGATTTGTATGTCAGCAGAAGGAAATTGATGATGTCACTGTGTTTACAAGGAAACCTGGGGAAACTTACTTATTTTAAATAAAGTGGCTGTTATATAAAATATTAAAGTTCAGAGTTCAAACTTCATTCAAATATCATGGTTCAGAGTTCAATTGTCAAATTTGGCGGATTTTTGGGTTTAACCGAAAATCTTCATAAATTGTGCATTGTGAACTGGGAATTGTCTAAGTTTGCACTTTGAACTTTATTTATTATCAAAGGGTATTGATATAAACTGTAAAGTATATGATAATATAAAGGACAGAAAAATTTAAGGGAGGTAATAAAATGCCTTTATGGTTAAATGTAGTAATACAGATATTGTTTATTGCAGTAATATTTTTAGTAGTGTATAATTTTTTAAAATCTCATGTGTTATATAAATTTCACCCTAATAGATGGTTGATTCTAGCCTTATCTATAGCATCGTTTATTTTACCACCAGTTGTAGCAGCTTATTTTAGATATAATTTAAATGGGACGGTATGGCAGTATGTGTTTTCTGCTGCATTTTTAATTTTTTTCCTGTGGTTTATAGATCTAAAAAGCGGAGCTATATACAATACTGGTAAAAAGAATGCAAAAGATATAAAGATAAAACCTAAAGCCAAGCCAAATAGAGTTAATCATAAAAAGAATAATAAGAAAAATAAAAGGTAATTTTACATATTTTTCAATAGATCGCATCAAATATCGCTTTTTCATAAGAGATCTTGATGCGTTTTATATTATTCTGAACATTTAAAATATTACAATAAAATCGTTGACAAAGTAAGAAAATACACATATAATTGAGATAACATATAGATAACCTGTATATACATGACTATTTGTAATTTCGGGGGTTATTAATTGATATTTGTTTGATATTATTTATTTATAAGGGGAGGTTATAATATGGGGAAATGCAGCGGGGAACTACAGCAAGAAAGACAGGAGATTTTTCATAATTTGTATGAAGGAAAAATTCCCAAAAGAGTACCTATTGCAGCTTGGGTGACAGTAGAATTTGCGATTCAATATGCGGGGCTTGATATTTTGAAAGCACAGTGGAATCCAGGGCTGCTGGAAGATGCATTTAGAAAAGTTGCTGATGATTTTTATTCAGATATATTTCCAATACGTGATGCCGTGCGGTTTCCAGTGTTTTATCAAATGTTAGGTGCTAAAAATTTTGTAATGGGATCCAATGGTTTTTTGCAGCATCCAGAAATATCAGCTATGCATTCTGACGAATATGAAGCTTTTATAAAGTCACCTATGGATTTCATTTTAGAAACTATTCTTCCAAGAATATATTCGGCACTTGACACAAATCCAATCAGTCGATCTTTAGTAATGGCAAAGGCTTATAAAGCTCATTGTGATACGGTGGGATTCTTAAATGGTGTGATTATTCCCGATCTTGAAAGGGAATATGGAAAATATCAGGCTCCGTTGCAGTCTTATGCTATGACTGCAGTTCCAATGGACTTTATTGCCGATCAGCTTCGAGGATTTAAAGAAATCAGCCTGGATATACGTAGGAAACCTAAACAGCTTACTGAGGCCTGTGAAGCAGTTTGTGATATTATGTTGAAACGAGGTATACCAGCACATCCGTCAATTTATAATTATACTTTTATTCCATTACATATGCCGCCTTATATGCGTACAAGGGATTATGAAAAAATTTTTTATCCAACTTTTAAACGTACCATAGATGGAATTGCTGCAGCGGGTGGAAAATCTTATCTTTTTCTTGAACAAGATTGGTCTAGATTTCTTGATTCACTTTATGATTTACCGGAAAATACGATTTTACGTTTTGAATACGGAGATCCAAAAGAAATAAAGAAGAAATTAGGAGAACGTCATATTATTACAGGACTTTATCCTCTAGGACTATTGCAGACCGGTACGAAACAACAGTGTGTTGACAAGGCAAAAGAACTCATTGATATTCTTGCACCGGGAGGAAAATATTTTTTTGATTTTGATAAAAATATTATTACTGTCAATAGTGTAAACATTGATAATTTGCATGCTGTTTTAGAGACATACCATACCTATGGTGTATATTGAGAAATAGAGGAGGAGAGAAAATGAACAGCAAATATTTGCAAGATTGGGAAGAATATAAGAGAATGTGTGAGAAAGTAGGTTATCCAATTCAGGAGAGGGAAGAAATCTACATGAAACCAGTTCTTGAAAGTTATGATATGGAAATTAGAGATTTTATCATTACTTTATTGCTCTGAATAAAATTTTCATATATTGATGAAATCGTTGACAAAACAGAATATCAAGTATATAATTTAAGTAATATATAACAAGTATATACAAGTTGAGGTTTACTAGAAACTAGGAATGGGGGATTTCAAGTGATTATTATTGGAGAAAAGATCAATGGAACAATTCCAAGCGTAAAAAAAGCTATAGAAAACAAAGATGAAGAATTTATCAGAAATAGGGCAGTTAAACAGGCGGAAGCTGGGGCAGATTACATTGATGTATGTGCAAGTACTGCTCCTGAAGTGGAACTTGAAACATTAAAGTGGCTTATGGATATTGTTCAAGATGCCGTAGATAAACCTCTATCTATAGATAGTCCTAATCCCAGGACCATTGAAGCTGCTTTTAAATATGCTAAAAAACCTGGGATAATAAATTCTGTGTCAAAAGAGGGTGATAAATGCAGCATTATATATCCTATGATTAAAGGTACGGAATGGCAGGTAATTGCACTTACCTGTGACAATAAGGGTATTCCATCTGATGTGAAAACCAAGGTGAATATAGCCAGAGATTTAGTAGAAGAGGCGCAAAAATATGATATAAAGCCAGAGAGAATTCATATAGACCCACTGGTTATGGCTCTTGCTACAGAAAATACTTCTCTGCTTGATTTTATTGAAGCCATGAAATCTATAAAATCCATATATTCTACTATTAAAATCACATCGGGTTTAAGCAATATTTCATTTGGAATGCCTCTTAGAAAATTTGTGAATCAAAATTTCTTGACCATTGCCACTTTTATGGGTATGGATTCTGCCATTATGGATCCCTGTAATAGAGAAATTATGACGGCTCTTCTTGCAACTGAAGCACTTATGGGAAAAGATAAATACTGCAGAAAATTCTCAAATGCCTATAGAAAAAATAAAATTGGACCAGTAAGGGAGAAATAAGTATTTTGAAATATTTTTGGTATGTTTAAGTAAAAGAAACTTATTTAGAAAGTATACTATTGTCAAAGTTCAGAGTTCAGAATATTTGAGGTTTGATGAATTTTTGATATCGTTCGAACATTTTCATTAAGCCATATTTGGTCTTTGTACTTTGAACTTTAAAATATAGGGGGATTAGATTATGGATTATAAATTGTTAACACAAGCAGTAGGGGATTTGGATGAAGACAAAGTTTTTGAGATGTTGAAAGAATTTGTGAATTCAAATCCGGAAGAGAAAGAGGCTCAAAAAGTTGTAAGTGCATGTCAGGATGGTATGGGAATAGTAGGTGATCTGTTTGACAAGGGTGAATACTTTGTAGGGGATTTGATTTTTGCAGGAGAACTTCTCACAAATGCCATTGATATCTTAAAACCTGTAATAGGTTCAGGAAGTTCCAAGAAAGTGGGAACTATTGTTTTAGGTACGGTACAGGGAGATCTTCATGACATAGGCAAAAATATATTTAAGAGTATGGCAGAAGCGGCAGGATTTGAGGTATATGATATAGGAATAGATCAGCCTGCATCGGCTTTTATAGACAAAATAAGAGAAGTGAATCCTCAGATTGTGGGAATGAGTGGAGTGCTTACACTCGCTATTGACTCTATGAAGAATATAGTGGATGAATTTGAAAAGCAAAATGTAAAGGACAAGGTAAAGATAATTATAGGCGGGAATCCCGTTACGAAGGAAGCTTGCGAACATGTTAGAGCTGATGCCTTCACCACAAATGCTGCAGAAGGTGTAAAAATTTGTCAAGGGTGGGTGAGTTAATATGGCAGATGTAAAAACTTTGGCGCGCGAGAGAACTCAATTATTTAAGGATTTATTTGATGGTAAGATTCCAAAGAGGGTACCCATAAGTGTAAATTTTCCTCTTGAATTTTCCATACAGTATGCAGGTGAGGATCTGGCAGAATCACAGTGGGATACTTCCATGCTTGAAGGAATATTTGAAAAAGTATGTGAAAATTTCGTTTCCGATATACTTCCTGTACAAGCTCTTAGATTTCCACTGTACTACACAATTTTAGGGGCTAGAAATTTTGTAATGAGCTCCAGTGGTTTTTTGCAGCATCCAGAGATCAGTGGTCTGGAGGCAGAGGAATATGATGAATTCATTGAATCGCCCTATAATTGTATTATGGAAAAAATACTGCCTAGAATTTACACTGAGTTAAATACCAATCCAGTTCAAAGATCTCTTGTAATGGCGAAAGCCTTTAAGGCGTTTTATGATGAAGTTAATAATGTGACTGCACTCTATGAGAAACTAATTAAAAAATATGGTTATTCTTCCGCGGGAAATACCAACGGATTTGTCGAAGCACCTTTTGATTTCATGTCAGATCAATTGAGGGGATTTAGAGGTATAACAGGCGACATAAGAAGACGCGCTGATAAGGTAGCAGCAGCTTGTGAGGCTGTAACCCCAATAATGGTAAAGGGTGGAATACCTGCATCGCCTTCAAAATATGGAGGAACTTTCATTCCACTTCATATGGCGCCATATATTCGTACTAAGGATTTTGAAAAATTATATTGGCCTAGTTTTAAGAGAGAAGTTGAAGAATTGGCTGCAGCCGGACAGCCGTCTCTGCTGTTTGTTGAAAATGATTGGACACGTTATGTGGACTATCTATATGAACTGCCTGAAAATACTAGAATGTGGTTTGAGTATGGAGATCCTAAGTTTATAAAAGAGAAGTTAGGGAAAAAACATATTCTTACAGGTTTTTATCCGATTTCCATACTTAAGACAGGAACAAAGCAGCAGTGTATAGATAAAGCTAAGGAGCTTGTGGATATTCTTGCACCAGGCGGGAAATATATGTTTGGTTTTGACAAGGCCATTATAACTGCAGATAGTGTCAAAATTGAAAATCTACAGGCAGTATTGGAATATGTAGCTGAAAATACTGATTATTAGGGGGAATTTGATATGGAAACAGAATACTATAAAACATGGGAAAAGTATAAGGAAAAACATCCTGAAATCGACGAAAAGCTTGAAGGAAAAATGGCTCCTAAAATGCAGCAATATGAAGAAATGATGTTTATATTTGTTCTTAATTTATTGATGTAGTAAAAATTCTCAAACGTATTATATACATTTTATCATATCGAAAGGTTATGAAGATGTTAAAGTAAATATCAAAACTTCAGGTAGTGTAGTAAGTACCGATAAAAAAAGAAACCCATCTTTAGCTGACATGTTTAAAGCGATATTTTTAAATAAACCATTGTTGATTTTTGTATTATCGGATTTTTGCAAACTTATAGGTTATTACTTGTTAATGGCAGCAGCTTTTTATTATTTCAAATATGTGACCAATAGTATTTCTTTACAGCCAATATTTTTATTGGTATTTAATATTGCGGGTCTATTGGGAGCTCTATTTGCAAAAAACATAGTAGCGAGAATTGGAACAAAAATGTCCTATATCGTAGGAGTTAGTGGATATATTATATCTATTGTAGTAGCGTATTTATTTGCAGAAAATCCAGTGGCAGTAATTGCCATAATGGGTGTGGGTCAAGTACTGTTTGGAATATCATACGGACTTACATCTTCATTTTATTCAAATGGGGCCACATATAGTCAATGGAAAACTGGAGCAGATACTAAAGGAGTCATTATGGCATTCTCATCATTTTCTATTAAAGTAAGTATATTGGTTAGAGGTGTTATATTAACAGCTGGATTAGCCGTATTAGATTTTAATGCAAATATGACAAATGTTTTGCCAGAGGTCATATCTGGATTCAAAATTATATTTTTTGGAGCACCGTTTATATTTGGTCTAGTAGCTTTAATTGCAATTTTATTCTATAATCTTCCTGATGGTAAAGTAAAGGAAATGGAAAATGAAATAGCAGCAAGATAAAGTCCAGCGTCTTAAATGACGCTGGAAATAAATATCTCTTATGGACTTAGAACAAATTAATTATTCTAAGAGAGTTATGGCTATAGTAAAAGAAAAATGAGAAATTGAAAAATTTTATCTTGAAATACAGACATTTTGTCTATACCTGATTCTGTTATTTGGGGATTTTCTGCGATCATGGTTTTTTTTGTCTGGTAGTATTTACTTTTAATATCTCTACTTTTGGAAGCAGTGTAATCTGCTTTGTTAAATGCTAAACCAGCTGTTTTTCCTATATTATCCTTATATACTCCATAATCTCTCACTGTTTCTGTTACTGCATTGAAATTTTCAATAACTACATCACCTATTAAGGCACTCTTATCAAGGCCAAAAATGTATTTTCCACCTGGGGCTAGAATGTCAATATATTTTTTAGCTAGATCAATACATTCCTGTTTTGTATGTGATTTTAAATACGAAATAGGATATAAACCAGTGATTATATGTTTTTTCCCAAGCTTGTCTTTAATTAGTTTAGGATCGCCGTATTCAAACTGAATGTATGTATTCGTTGGGAGATCTTGTAAATAATCTAAGTATCTATCCCAGTTATCTTCACAGAAAATTCTGCAGTGAATTCCCATAGAAGCGTATTCATCAAGAAGTTTCTTAAAACTTGGCCACCAGTACTTGGCAAAATATTTTTCTCTCATGAAGGTTGGCATATGAAGTGGAAGAAAAACATGACCATAATCTGATATTACAGAAGGCATTCCTTTTTTCAACACAATTGGGTATAAAGCTTCACATGCATCTGCAACTTTTTGAGGCATTCTTCGAATATCCAGTGATATTCCTTTAAAACTTCGAAGTTGATCTGCTAGAAAATCATAAGGTGCTTCAGTAAATCCACTGGACCCAGAGGGAGGACCTATATAATATCCATACTTTTCAATCATTTTTTTAACAATTGATCCAGTTATATTGTTGTCGTTATTGAAACCTAGAAATGCTTTCATAAAATTAGTCATCATATTTATCGGATCTTTTAAATTCAAAGCTTTATATTGCCTGGGAATTACTTTTTCCATAATACAATCTAAGGGCCTTTCTATCAAATAATCGTATTCATCTTCAAACATGCCGATTACTTCTGGATGTTGGAAAAAACCATTGGATCCCATGACGAAAGATTGGGATTTTAATGTCTGATAATAGGATGGATATCTTAATGCTGACCCCATAGGTACTATATCTGAATATATTAGAGGTACGATATTTTCAACAGCTTTTTCAATTATACTTGGATTCCATTGTGCTTCAATTAAATCTAAGCCACCTAATTTTGCTAATGTTTCAAAATTAAATGATACATTGATTGGAACTCTTTTTGGAATCTTATTGTCAAACACATCAATAAAATTTTGTGTTTTTTCTGCCTGTATTGATTTTATATTACTCATTTACATCACCAACCTAAAAATATTTTTAAAAATTTTTAATAAATGGATTTGAATTCTGTAAATTGTATTGTTTTATGAGAGGAAATTTTATAATTCAGATCTTGTATATACTAGTTATTTATAAGTTTATTATACATACGCATCTTTAATTTGTCAACGATTTCAATAAAATGAAAATTATAAATTTTATAAAAATAATATTATTACTGAAAATTTGCTATTTATTTTTGTAGATCATATCGGAGTACTGACAAACTGAAAAATTAGATATATAATAAAATAAAATACACAGCTGCATAAGTATTTCAATAAAAAGATGATTGAATAGAGACAATGTATTATGTATTGATGGAGGAAAAGATGCATAATTTAAGTGAATTGAAAAAATTGATCATAAAATATGTGGAACAGTTAGATGAAGAAAAGGTAATAAATCTGGCAGATGAAGCTTTGGATAAGGGAATGGATCCTATAACCTTGCTGGAAACTGTCAATATAGGTATGGAGAAAGTTGGGAAATTATACGAAAATAAAGATTACTATATAGCGGATTT
>NZ_JBHMIY010000039.1:0-27699 GCF_042436595.1 Clostridium sp. MT-14 | reverse complement strand
CTCCCACTTATAGAAGATAGGAGAATTACGCCCTTTTTGTTAAATACTAAATTTTATTTTTATACTTTAAAACATTATCTAAAATACAGGCTACTTTGTTTTAATACAAATCAATGTAAAAAACTTTACACCAATGTGAGCAGAAACTCCAACTGAAATTCAGTTGGAGTTTTATATAATATATTTATTATTTAAACGGTTTAAATGTTGTGCAGCACGTATCATCACTAGTATCAGGCTTTTTGCCCCTCATGGAATTGACTTCAAGTGCATCAGCATTGCAGTGATTATCTTTCCAGTAATTGCAGCAATCAACGCTACATTTAACTTCCATTTTAGGTAAATTCATAGTATGATCTCCTTTCTTTATTTGTAATTTACATAACTTATTGTTGCCAAAATAATAAGTTATATACTTTAGAATATACTATTAATGCATAGCATATTTAGTTTTTCAATCTTATGTGATTATAAAATATGTGTTTTCTATAATTTAAAAATTCCTTAGATAGAGTTTTATCTATCTAAGGAATAAAATATCCGGTAATTAAAGAACAGTAATATTTTCTGCCTGTGGTCCTTTTTGTCCTTCTCCTACATCATAGGAAACTTTCTGTCCTTCATCAAGTGATTTATAGCCATCTGAATTTATTTGAGAAAAGTGTGCAAAAATATCTTTTCCATCTTCTCCTGTGATAAATCCAAATCCTTTGTTTCCATTAAACCATTTTACTGTACCTGTCATTATAATAAGTACCTCCTAAATTTTATTTCTTAAACTCTTTGTAATAAACCCATCAAATAAAATTTCGATATCAACGTACATATTATAATTATAAGTACCTATTGAAATATATTTTCATTTAAATTAATTACGATTCATTTAAGTTACGTGCTTATTGTATCATACATTATTATATAAATCAAATTTTTCCTTTTGTGCCTTTTATGAAGTCAAGGAAATTGGCCATTTCGGGAAATTCTTTGGCTTTAGTACAAAAATGTGAATGATGTAATTATCGTATGAATAGTTACAAATAATCCAAATGCAGAAACAAGCCACAAAAGAATTCCCAACGCTTTTTGTTTTTTATATATAAAATAATTAATACCGCTCAATAGCATTGTCAAACATAAGCTTCCTTGAGTTAAAATACGAAGTAAATAATTACTGCTATTTTTAATAGATAATAATGCAAATAAAACAGTAAAGGCTGAAACAATTATAATTGCAATTGTAATTTGTGGCTTCTTTTTTATTTTTAGGTTCATATTTAGTAGCTCCTTTTATGCAATTAATTATGGTATTATTTTTAATACTTGAATTCTTTTATAAATTAATATTACCATATTTCTTAATATTTAGGACAAAATAAAAAATCTATAATAGACTTTCTTCTTTTCTCTTTTTCCATACCTATCACCTGTTTTCTGTATAATAAAAGAGCCCCGTTATGAGCTCTCAAATTAATCATTTTGCCTATCTACATCAAGTATTTCTCCTGTATTAGCGTTTATTGTAACCTCATATATTATCCCACTAGTAGTTCTAATGTAAACTTCGTAGACCAATAAGCCATCTTCAGTATCTACTTCAACTCTTAATACTTGCCCCGGTACTCTTTGCAATGCAATTTGTACAGCTGTTTCAGCACTTATGCGGTATTGTCTCCAATAATTATCCCATAAATTATTATAGAAAGGACACCTCATATTAATCATCTTTCATTTTATTATTTACTCAATTATTATATTCAAATACAATATTATTAGTTCCTTTCTCCATACAAATAAGCACCCTAATTACGGATGCTTATTTTATAAATGGTTGATAGGCTCTATTTATATGTGGCCTTGTTGTGGTTGCATTTAAATTTAAAGTGCCCTGCAACCGCAGACACCAATTTACACTTGCAATCATGGAAGCTTATCTTCATGGTATATTTATAATTATATATCATACTTGTTACAATTTAATATCATATATAACAACTATTTGTAAACATTATTAAAATAAGCACTAATTTAACAGTGTTTATTTATAATACAGTTAAGGAAACCAATTCTAAATCGTATTAGGGTTTTTTCCTGTGTTAAATTAAAAATATAAGCAAATTCCCATCTCTGGAAACCTGCTTATATCAATGTCTTTGGTGCGTCAGAGAGGATTCGAACCCCCGGCACGCTGGTCCGTAGCCAACTGCTCTATCCAACTGAGCTACTGACGCAAGTTTAACATAATTATTCTAACACAAATAGTGCCCAAGATCAATTTGTTAAAAACTTTATATGGAAAAACTACCATCAAATAATTTCTTATTCATCAATAAATTTTATTAATTCACTGTTGAATTTATCACGTTCATCATAAAATAATCCATGACCGCTATATTTAAATGATACAAGCTTAGAATTTTTAATTCCTTGATTTTGTGCTTCTGCAAGCGGAAAGAGGCAAACTCTATCATGAATCCCATGAAGAATTAAAGTTGGAACATTTATTTTTTTCATGTCGGAAAATAAATTTTCTTCATTTAACCAAGAATTTGCAACCGCAGCAGTAGCCCAGCTCGCTGCCTGCAGTCCAATCTGGAAAAACCAATCTGAGAAAGACTGAGTTACAATCTGGAAGAAAAACATACCACCAAATTGTCTCAGCATTTGAGGTCTATCACTATATGTCTGTTTAATAATTTCAATTACATCTTCTTTTTTTAAACCATATGGAAAATATGGACGTTGAATAAGACTAGGAGCTGCTGCTGCAAAAAGAGCAAGCTTAGACACTTCATACCCACTATGTCTAGCCATATACCTTATGGCAATGGCCCCACCTGTAGAATGTCCTGCTAATACAAACTTTTTTAACTTAAGTACCTCGACAACCTCTCTGATATCATCTGATAATCGATCATAATCATATCCCATAAAAGGTTTATCTGATTCACCAAATCCTCTCTGATCCATTCCAATGCATCGATATCCTTCCTGCAAAAGTTTATTAAACTGATATTCAAACAATTTATGGCTCCCAGGCCATCCATGTAAAAACAAGATTGTTTTTTCTCCCTCTGGATTAGGATCTTCTATATAAATTTTTACATTCGATTCTACCTTAACATAATATCCCATACAAATACTCCCTTTTAATAAAATTATCTATTAAATTCTATTCTATTAAAAGCAAATAAATGAAAAATTTTTTAAATTATTAATTCCCTTGAAAAAGGTAAACTTTCAATCCATTTACAAAATTCTCGCCATTCCGGTAACCTGTGGTTTTTCCTTTGACTGTAAACACCTTTTAGGCACCTATAATTAGTTGTCAACCTTGCAGTAAGTTCAAATCCTGACGGGTTAGAATACAAAAGTTTCAAATAATCTTCTATATCATGAGTTTTATTATATGTATCCTTTAATTCTTCCATAATATCAATTATCCTTTTATCTACATATTTATTATACTGTTTTGACAAGTCAAATTTTGCTATTCTGTGCATTGTACTTTGACTGCTTACAAAAGTAATAAATCTATACCTTTCAAGCTCGACCCATGCCTTATTACTGAAAGTTAAATCAAAAGCAACCCGTATTCCTGATAAAAACTGATCATGGGCTTCACCTTTAGGTGAATGAGCTAAATTTTTAACTGTATCTGTAATATCAGAATTACATCTATCAATATCTACTGCCATAGGGTATTTACTTGCCTTTATACTTTCCTTCAGATCATATATTTTAACATTCTCTATTTTCACTTTCATGCCTCCAATACTTTTTAATCCACAATTAAGTTTATCATATTTTTTATACTTTATAATCATTTTCAGTATAATAATCTAAATTAAACGTATACTACCTTTATAAGTTATCAAATATTTAATCTTGTATAAACTAATAATTGCCCTTCAATATATTGATACTTGTTTTATGCTGGAGCCTATAAGTCTCCAGCATTCAAATTTTAAAATACTTTAAAACAATCCTCATTTTATTTGAGAAATTAAATTCACCATCTCTATAGCTGAAAGCGCGGAATCATAACCTTTATTGCCAGCCTTGGAACCAGCTCTTTCAATTGCCTGTTCTATATTTTCAGTTGTAAGCACACCAAAAATCACAGGAATTTTAGTTTCCAGTGTAACCCGTGCAATTCCCTTGGAAACCTCATTACACACATAATCATAGTGAGAAGTAGAACCACGTATTACAGCCCCCAAACAGATGACAGCATCATATTTCCCAGACTGAGCCATCCTGTCTGCAATTAATGGGATTTCAAAAGCCCCAGGTACCCAAGCTGCCGTTATATTTTCATCTGAAACACCATGTCTTACAAGCCCGTCTACTGCCCCTGATAAAAGCTTATCAACAATAAATTCATTAAATCTAGAAGCCACTATTCCCACATGAATTTTTTCCGCAACAACTTTTCCTTCAATAATTTTCATTTAAAATATCCTCCTTATTTTAATAATTAATATTACTAAATAGATGACCCATTTTTTTCTTTTTTGTCCTAAGATAATCTATATCTTCCCGCTGAGGTGCAATTTCAATGGGTATTCTTTCTATGATTTCGACCCCAAAGCCTTCCAGGCCATAAATTTTTTTCGGATTGTTTGTCAACAGGCGAATTTTTTTTGCCCCCAAGTCTTGGAGAATCTGTGCTCCTATCCAATATTCGCGTAAATCAGGAGCAAATCCTAATTCCAGGTTTGCCTGCACAGTATCCCTGCCTTTTTCCTGTAATTCATAAGCTTTGAGTTTATTAATCAACCCTATACCTCGCCCTTCCTGACTCATATATAGAAGAATTCCCCTACCTTCATTCTGTATTTGCTTCATCGCAGAAATAAGTTGTTGACCACAATCACATCGGAGGGATCCAAATACATCTCCCGTAAGGCATTCGGAATGGACTCTACACAAAAGATTTTCACCATTTCCAATTTCTCCCTTTACCAAAGCAACATGATGTTCACCAGTAAGGTCGTTTACATATCCATGAATTTGAAAATTTCCATATAAAGTTGGAAGCTTTGCACTTGCCATATGCACAACATGCTTATCATGACGGCGGCAGTAATTCTGCAAATCATGAATAGTTATAAATACGAGATGGTGTTTCTCTGCGAATTCTTTTAATTGGGTTGTACGCATCATCTTACCGTTATCTGCCATAACCTCACAGCAAAGTCCACATTCTTTCAGCCCAGCCAATCTCATTAGATCGACAGTCGCTTCTGTATGACCACCGCGTGTCAATACTCCACCACGACGCGAAATAAGAGGAAACATATGACCTGGCCTGCGAAAATCCCCAGGTTTCGCATTATCTTGTACACACTTCATAGCTGTAATAGATCGCTCCTCGGCTGAAACACCAGTAGTTGTACTAACGTGATCAATTGAAACAGTAAAAGCTGTGGAATGATTATCCGTATTTTCTGTAACCATTTGAGGCAGCCCCAATTTGAGGCCAAACTGTTCATTCATAGGCATACAGATTAGTCCTTTTGCATAAGTAGCCATAAAATTTACATTTTCACAGGTTGCATGTTCACCAGCACAAATTAAATCACCTTCATTCTCTCTGTTCTTATCATCTGTAACAAGAATAATCTTTCCTGCACGTAATTCCTTGAGTGCTTCTGAAATAGTATTATATTGCATATCTTTCAACCTCCTCTTTAAAATCCATTCTGCTTTAAAAAATCAAATGTAATACCGCCTAAAGGTTCATTGGCCTTTAAGTAAAAAAGTTTTTTCACATATTTCCCAACTATATCATTTTCCAAATTTACAACATCACCAGTCCTTTTCTCCAGCAACGTCGTCTGCTGTCCTGTATGGGGAACAATAGATACCTGAAATTTATAATTTTCTACATTAGCTACCGTTAAACTAACGCCATCAACGGCAATGGAACCTTTTTCAACAATCAACTCCATTACTTCTGGAGATGCTTTTATAGTTATCCAGACAGCATTTTTTTCTTTCTCCATTTTGCAAATTACTCCAGTATCATCAATATGTCCCAACACAAAGTGTCCTCCAAGACGTCCATCAATAGCCACAGCCCGTTCCAGATTGACCGAATCGGAACTGTGCAATCTGCCCAAATTACTTTTCCTCAATGTCTCCGGCATAACATCAGCAGTAAACTCTCCTTCGCTTAAAGAGATAACAGTAAGGCAAACTCCATTTACAGCAATGCTGTCTCCCGGCCTAGTATCCTCTAAAATAGTTTGGGCGTAAATTGAAATTTTTGACGAACTTCCATCAAAAATAGCTTGATGTACTTGTCCAATTTCTTCAATAATTCCAGTAAACATTTATACTTTCCTCCTCACAAATTTAAACCTCAACATCAAATCACCATCAAGAACAGATATCTCAGGAGCAGTAAATTGAAAGCACTGTTCCGGTGATAAAACACCATCTCCTTCCACTGGCGTTTTTGCGTCTTTACCGCCAAAAATTTTAGGTGCAATATATGCATATACTTCCTGAACTAAATCAGCTTTTAATGCACTGTAGTTTAAAGCACTTCCTCCTTCAAGTAAGATGCTGTCTATCTCAAGCTGACCAAGCTTTTGCATTAATATAGGCAAGTTCACCATTTCATCTTTGCCTGATACGGTTAAGACAGTAATACCAAGCGATTTTAATTTTGAAATTTTAGTTTCGTCAGTTACAGTAGTTGCTAAAATAGTATGTACCTCCTTTGCTGTACGACAAATCTGACTATCCATCGGAATGCGAAGGTGGCTGTCACAGATAATTCGAATTGGATTTCTGCTATTTTTCAATCGACATGTAAGCAGCGGATCATCTTTTAAGACAGTTCCAATTCCAACCATAATAGCACTATATTTGTGACGTAATTGCTGGACATGCTTCCGGGCTGCTTTCCCCGTAACCCATTTAGAATCACCAGTAACGGTAGCTATCTTTCCATCAGCCGTCATGGCATATTTCATAACAACATATGGAGTACCAGTAACAATATAATGAAAAAAAACAGTATTCAATTCATCACATTTTTCTTTCAACACACCCTCTTTTACCACAATTCCAGCTCTGCGTAAAATTGAAATACCCTTACCAGACACTTTAGGATTTGGATCACTGGAACCAACCACTACTTTTGTAATACCTGCCTTTATAATGGCATCTGTACAGGGAGGAGTTCTTCCATAATGGCAGCATGGTTCTAGCGTTACATATAAAGTTGCTCCTTTTGCTGATTCAATACAGCTGGCAAGTGCATTGCGCTCAGCATGAGGTTTTCCACATACCTCATGATATCCCTCTCCAATGATTCTATTTTCTTTTACAACAACTGCTCCCACCATCGGATTTGGATTAACCCAGCCTTCACCTTTTCTTGCCAAAGCAATTGCATATCTCATATATTTTGAATCTTCCAATACCATCACATCTCCTCCGTATAAAAAAAATACAAAAAAAGCCCTATATAAACTATAAGTTCATACAGGGCTTTTCTTGCGAAGAAAAGACTCTGAAATTGAAAACATTTCAGATCAAACAAAATATATCTTCTTCCATCCAGACTTTACTGTCGGTCTTGGGATTTCACCAAGTCCTGTGCTTTCACACCTGCGTTCACGCGCTCGCGGACTATACCGCCGATCGGGAATTTCACCCTGCCCTGAAGATCTTCATTATTAACTTTTATCAAAACTCAAATTTATTAAAAACTCAATATTAAAACAGATTTATATTTATAATTATATACTAATTGAACTATTTGTAAAGATATAAATTTCTACAAACAAAATTTTAATTTTTTCATCCTGTACGATTTTTACAAATTGGAATAAAAGTACTTGGATATTCACAGAAAATTGCTTTATCAGTTATAAATTATTAACAATGTTGACACTTAAATGAAATAATCATGCATTATTATTAATATATATATAAGAATATAATATAGAAATGGAGATAATTTATTATGAAAATTAAATATAAAAAAAACTCAAGAAAATTTTCTGCTTCAGTTGTTTTCTATGCTGTTTCTTTAGTTATAGCACTTATTGGGATTGCATTATTAGTTAATAATATACTCTTCTTTAGAAGTACTGTTAACAATTACGTAGCCCAGGGATATTCTTATGCTGATGTTGTCAAACAATTAATACCATCCCAACTGCTTCCAGGAATATTTGAACCAATCGCTGTATATGGAGGCATTGCAATTGTTCTATTAGGCGTGGGAATAGTCAATAAAAAGATTTCAAAATGCTTGACATTGTTAAAAGGGGGTACTGTTGAAGAAAATACCGCAGAACAAAATGCTGATCATCTAGAAAATACAAAAACAACTGAACAAATTGAATTTGCAGAAGAAATTAACGTTAATAAAGCTTAATTTGAGATTATAAGCAATTTACTTCAAGGTATAAATTCATTATAATAATAAATTCAAAAAAAGCCTTTGCTTGTCAGTAAGTTCTGAATTTAATATCTCAGTAACTTCTTGAAGCTATGGCTTTTTATTTATATTATTCTTTTTTGCTTTGGAACGTTCCATTCAATTTACCATTTCATTTATCTTCTCTCTTTTTTTACTAATATGTTTTTTAAATTATTCTTTATGAGCTTTAAATTTCCTGCTAATCTAATATAAATTTAATCATGCAAAATAAGCACCCTAAATGATGGGTACTTATTTTGCGATATAAACGCTAAGGGAGATCAATTTTATAAAGAATCTATTGGTGGTTGCATTTAAGTTTACTGTGTCCTGCAACCATAGACACTAATCTATATTCATAGTTCAAAATAGGATACTTCACAACTAAGGGGGGTATTTCCCTAGGTTATATATAATTATATAAAACATTTGTTACATCTTAATTTCATATTAATAAACTATTTGTAAACAATATAAAATAAGCACCTAAGTTATAGGCACTTATTTTACAATACAATTAGAAGAACAATTTTAAATTTTATCAATGATCGATATATCAAAATAACCGCTAGTTTATCTAGTAACACTTAACTCTCTGGCATTTTTTACATTTTTTTGACAATTCATGCATAACATTTTTCCAAACTTTTGAGCACTATAGTTTGCTACTTTTTCAGATATGACATTTCCACAATTTTCACAGAGCAATTCGCTTTTGCTTGATTTATTTTGCATATTTTCGTTATTATTGACAGTATTCTTATTATCCGTGACAATTGTTCTATTCTGCTCATTCATCAATTTACCTAAAGAATATCTTACTCTATAATAATTATCTTGAATCTCCAGTTTATTAATTTCCCTGTTTTTACTATAGCCTATTGACTTAACTTTAAAGCGTACTTTTGGTGATAAAATTAATTTGCCATCTCTTTCGTCAAATTCTCCCCGCTGTAAGCTGACCCATATAAAGGGAGCTGTATAAAGTTCTCTTCCTATTCCAATATTAAATCCTGCTCTTTTAAAACTGTCACTAGCCTG
Source organism: Clostridium sp. MT-14 (assembly GCF_042436595.1). NCBI lineage: Bacteria > Bacillati > Bacillota > Clostridia > Eubacteriales > Clostridiaceae > Clostridium > Clostridium sp. MT-14. Next base: position 18,212 of record NZ_JBHMIY010000039.1, on the reverse strand, counting down.
GCCTTTTTCTTTCTCTGTATAGCTTTCAACTCCAACATCTTGTTTTCTGACCCACTGTTTCTTTTCATCATCCCATATATCTATATTACAAAATAATCTGCCATTTATAAGTTCATGCGTTCTTCTCCATCCTGTTATACCAAAAGTTTCATCAAGTATTCGCATATCAACTCTTGCATCTTTGTATAGTAATAAAATACATGCTGCACCATTTGTGGTCTTTTTTAAGCTTTGTACCCTTACCTCAATTTCATCTGTTTTTAAAAGCCTTACTTCTTCATTCATAATTTATTACACCTCCTATCTAATACTTAAGCTCATAGTTTGCTTAATTTCAGCTCCATCTATCTCTATCCCTTTTTTTAAATTTTCCAATATGGCTACTTTGTCCAATTTATCTGGTTGAGGTATCCTATATTTTTCCGGAATGGTTTCTTCATCTGTTATATTCACAGCAGGTACATTTTTTCTAATTGAAAGAGTAAATAAGCTACCTTTTATTTTTTGCTTTTTTAGCATCCGCATGTGCTCAAATAAATAGTCTTTTAAGCTATCTATCTGATGTTCTACAGCTTTTTTTCTAGCCTGTAATCTTTTTATCTCTTCATCTAGTCCTTTAGAATCAACTTCCTTTGATTTTATAACTTTTGCAATATTTTCGGCTTTAACATCAAATTCTTCATCTATTTTGTTCAAAGATTTCTCTATATCCTCTTTTACATTTTCCAAGTCTGGATTATCCAGTAATTCATCCAAGTTCTTATATCTTTCAGATATCTCATACAGTTTTGCCACCATCATTCCTCCTCTGCTAATACTTTAAAGGTATTTATACAATCATTACAAACATCTAAATTCTCAATTCTATAATAGCTATCTCCCACGTAAATAGCTTCGCCACACACATCACAAACGGTAAATATTTTAGCCTTTGGGTCTTCATATCTATATTCATAGCAGCATTCCGGCAACATGTTTATCCCTCCTTTAAAAAATTATCCATACAACTAAAGGGTCTTTCTTATCTATTGTGTATCTTATAGTTTTGAATGCTTTCAATTGTTTATTTCTTTGCTCTATGCTTTGAAATCTTATTTTGGTTTTATTTCCCATTTTCATGGCTCCTTTAAAAGGTATACTTATTTTTTATATGCCTTTAATTCTATTTTAAATGGTTTTTAATATGTCTATACTTATTTATTTCTTCCATTTATCCGAATGCTACCATTGTCAATACTTCCGGAGTTAAGAACTTCATTATTTATCTTTTGGTATTATTAATTCCATATTTTTCTTACTTCTAATTGATAATCAAATTTTATAAAATCCTCTATAACCCATATTGTCAAGCCAATTTCCAATTTTAAGTTATTGATTGAGACTTTAACGCAACCTATGTTAAAATATAATTATAAAGTGAATTAATCAAGTATAAATTTAATATTTACATATATAAGAAGGAAGTGTATTTATGATAACAATAGTGGCAAAAAGTATAATTAAAAAGGGAGAAAAAGAAAAATATCTTAAACTAGCAAAAGAATTAATTGAAAAAAGTAGAAAAGAAAATGGCTGCATTTCATATAAAATATTTGAAGAAATAAATGACTCCTCGATACTTACATTTATGGAACAATGGAAAAATGCCCGGGCAATTCAGGAACATAATAATAGTGAACATTTTAAAAGAATAGTTCCTTTACTAGCTGAGCTTCGTGTAAGCAAAAGCGAAATCAACACTTACAGAGAACTATAGGAGTTAATCTCCCTTCTAACATCAAAGAAATGACATCACTGCTGATTGGAAAAGCAGAAATAAAAAAAGGAAGCAACCAGAGTTTACTGGATAACTTCCTTGTTATCAATTAATTTTAATAAATATTAAAGAAACTTCAGTTAAAATTCAACTGGAGTTTCTACTTAATTATGTAAATAAATTATTGTGAAAACCTTGGATTCACCAGAGCTTTTCTTTATCTTTTTATTGGTCCATAATCTAAAAATTGTATTTTATATTAAAATATATTTTTCCTTGTAAGTAAAGATTTTTTTGCGTCTTCACTTGACATCCTGTATTTTGGATTGGGTTGCTCTGGCATAAAACATTCAGTTTTTATATTTTTAGGAGTTATACTCTTTTTAGCAGAAAATTTATTTAACTTACTAATTACATAATTCTCTAGCTTTCTTGGACTAACATTTATTCTTGCATTAATTATAATATTTGCTTTATTATCTATTAATGGAACCTGTCCACTAAAATTAATATCATCTGATAGCCCAGTAAGACTTACTTTAACATATTTATTATTAGAAACTCCGTATATTTTCAAATGGGCAATTTCAAGTTTCTCATTATTAAATTTATTCTTCAAAACTTCTATAAAATCTCTTATAAAAGCACTAATATCAAATTCTTCTGAAGAAGAAAGCTCTGTAGAAGTATTCAGCCAACCAAGATATGCTTCTGCCCTACCATAAGTTTGATAATTCACATCCATAGTAAAATTATCTTTATGCTTTGTTTTCTCAATCTTCTCTAACCATAAATTCATATTGATATTTTCTTTTGCTGAAATTTCTATTAATTGCTTTTCAGGAAAATTCTTTTTGATGATATTCTCAACGATAACAAGCTCCTGCTGTGACATTAGGTCAATTTTGTTTAACACAATTATATCAGCTTCTTCAATTTGTTTACAAAAAAGGTATTTTACTTCGTCAGGATATAAGGAATGTGCTTCGCTTCCAATAATTTTAAATTGCTTGTTGTTAATTTAGAATTGTTAATAGTATTTTTTGTCTTATTAAGAAATACTACTTACTTTTATATTCTACCATATGCTTGTAAAAAATCAATAATTTAGATTAGGAAGATAAAGGATCCTAATAAAGATTGTTAATATTAATTCCAATTCTCCTTATATAGATATTTTATATCTATAGGTGTACAATTATCCATGAATACTACAATCTATAATGCTTTAGGAGGATATTTCACGATGTTAGAACGTCAAAGTGAAGTTTTTTTATCAGAGGTTGGCTATAATGCTGAAATAAAGTTAGGGGCCTTGATTGATAAATTTCAAGATATTGGATGGATACATACGCAATCAATTTTGCAGAAGTTACCTAAACTAAATGCCAACATTGGCTTTTTTGTGTCTGATCAAAAAGTTCAAATTTTGAAGCCAACATTTTTATCTGATAAACTAATTATTCAGTCTTTCATTACCAATGCTAATAGAAGAAAATTTACACGATTAGTTAAAATTTTTAATAATATAAATAACTTGTTAGCTACACAAATAGAAAATGCTTTTGCTGTTGATCTCTTAACTGGTAAATTAGCTAGTCTACCAAAGGATTTTCCAGCATCCAAAATTATTGATCAAAATATAAAATGCCCTATTTTGCGAAATAAAGTTCAGCCACCGTTGACTGCAAATGCAAAAATGCAGCAGTATACTGTTTTAGGGCGGGACATTGATAACTATAATCATATGAATAATGCCCGTTACCTAGATTTAATCTCTGAACGGGTTAACCAAATCAAAGAAATCACCGTCAATTATGTAAAACCAGCCAAAGAAGGAATGATACTAGACATTGCCCGTGAATTAGTGGATCATAAAGTCTTTTACAAATTTATGAATCAAAAACAACTTCTAGCTAAAATCCAAATTATTTTAGAGTGAACCTTAAAAATACGAAATTGCACTGATAGTAAATAAAAGAAAAAACCCCTAACTTATTTGTAAAAAATTAATAGTTTGGATATTAATAGTTTTCTATCTCTGTAAATCAGCTGGTTGTCCTGCAATAGCATCTACATTATTTAGCCTTGGATCTTTACCTTCTATTTCAACTATAAGTTTATACGGAATGCATATGACATTCTCTCCTGGTTGTGATATCCAGCCCATCTTCATTCCTATTTTTCTAGGACTATTTGAATCAGAAATACGTATTTTGCCTTTCTCCACCCTAATTTTATTAAAGCCAGACTTGCCATATTTTATAGTAAACTCATAAGCATTTTGTACAGAATTCAGATCAATAGTTCTTACTATTTTACCATTTTCTTTTATAACTGCTATTTTATTTAAGCCATCCAAACGACTTTTATATACATAAACTCCTATCAAACTTATAATAATCAATATGCTTATAAATACAATAACAATTTTATCTCCTTTTTTCATATATAACTCCTTTTCATATTAATTATACAATTAATTCTATTATAAAGTATATCTAAAAATATTCAATTGTAATAAAAATAAACTCTAGGCCAAATGAATGACCTAATGTATTTTATCAATAACTCTTAGTATTTTTGAATTGATAACAGATTTCTCTTTCCACACCTCTCGCCTGCATTGACAACTTCTTTTTTTAATTGGTAACTATATTTTGCCNAGTATTTTTGAATTGATAACAGATTTCTCTTTCCACACCTCTCGCCTGCATTGACAACTTCTTTTTTTAATTGGTAACTATATTTTGCCATAAAAAACTGACCTCCCATAAGTTAGATTTTTAGGTCTAACTTATGGGGATCAGTTCATCCGGGTGTCTGGTAATGGTTCTCTTTTTATTAAGCTCTTATAATATATGCTATCAAACTATACTTATACTTTCAATAAACTATTTGTAAACATTTTAAAATAATTAAGGAAGACCAACTTTTACAAAGAACCTTATGGTGGTTGCATTTAAATTTAACGTGCCCTGCAACCACAGACACTAATGTAATTATTGTTCTTACTCAAAAGGAATGTCCTTTAAAATGATATTACCTTTGAATTATTAAAATTACCTTAAAATCATTTATAAAAAATTTATCTCGTCAGTTTAGCATCATTAAGAAGCTTAGTGGTATCACTCAAAGAGGGTACTGTCTTAACTTAATTACAATTTTACATATTACTAAAGAATTTTAAAAGAAAAAATTAAAAACCCTAAAAAATATAAAAAAATGGATCTAGTATTTTGTGAATAGAGATTTTTTAAATGATCTGAAGAACGAAAAAAAAAGAAGCAACCAGTTTACTGGATAACTTCCTTGATTGACTACATTTATTTTACTACAATTTTTACTACAGTTAGTACTACAATTGTAGTAACTTTTAATAACTCTTAATGATACGCCATTTCTCTAAACCATTGATTTTATGTCATTCATGAAGCTCAATGCACCTTAATAAAGCCTATGGCGGAGAAAGAGGGATTTGAACCCTCGCGCCGGTCACCCGACCTACGCCCTTAGCAGGGGCGCCTCTTCAGCCACTTGAGTATTTCTCCATGCCCTACATTATAATATATGGCGGAAAGAAAGGGATTCGAACCCTTGGTACGGTCACCCGTACGCCGGTTTTCAAGACCGGTGCCTTAAACCAACTCGACCATCTTTCCGCATAAAGTTATCTTAATTAACTTTTGCTTCCATATTCCTTGCGGTTACTAATATAATATAGCACGATATATATTCACTGTCAACCCAAAGTTCAAAATTCTACTGGCATGTGATAATGTCACTTAAAATTTTATTTATATAATTTCATTGATCTCTCCTACAATTCTTTCAAGGGCTTTAGTTATATTTTCTTTTGAAGTGGCAATATTCATCCTTATGTAATTATTAAAACGTTCTCCGCCAAACCATTCTCCAAAATCAAAGGCCAGTTTGCATCTCTCTTTTATAAAACCTTCCATATCTTTTCCTTTTATATAGTTTCCCAAATTAATCCACACCAGATAGGTTCCCTCCAAGGGTGATATCTCTACAAGAGGCAATTCTTTTTCTAAAGTTTCTTTTACATACAGGTAATTTTCCCTGATCTGCTGCAGCACTTCCTCCAGCCAGGGCCTTCCCCCTTCATAGGCACTTTGGACTGCAATATACCCAAACGCATTTCCACCTGAAATTCTGATACATTTTACAAAATTATCAAAATTCTTTCGAATATCAAAATCAGGTATGATAACAAAAGAATTTTTACAAGAAGCAAGATTAAAAGTTTTAGTGGCAGCAGTAAGAGTAACAAGCATGGAATCATAATCGCCAATGCTTGCAGTTGAAATATGAAGGTTTTGTCCTATTATAATATCCTGATGAATTTCATCTGAAATTACTCTTACCTTATATTTTTCACATATATCCATAAGTTTTTTCAGTTCATCTTTCTTCCATACTCTTCCCACTGGATTATGGGGCGAACAGAGCAAAAACAACTTTACATTATTTTTTGCAATTTTATTTTCAAAATCTGAGAAATCAATAGTATATTTTCCTGAGCTGTTAATTAAGTCACTTTCTATTAATTTTCTTTTATTATTCTTAATTGCATCCAGGAAAGGATAATAAACTGGCGTCAATACTATAACTGCATCATTCTTTTCCGTTAATATCTGAATGAGCCAATTAATAGCAGGAACCACACCAGGAGAATACCTGATCCAATCTTCATGAACCCTATAATTATGGTAAGTTTGCTCCCATTTTATAAAAGATTCTTTATATTCCTTAGGCTCTATATAATAGCCTAAAACTCCAAGTTTTAAATATTCATCAAGCTTTTTAAGCACACAATCACATACTCTAAAATCCATATCCGCTACCCACAGAGGAAGCAGCTCCTCAGATCCAAACACAGCTTTTAGTCCATCCCATTTAGAACTGTCCGTCTTCCTTCTGTCAACATACTTTAACATTTTAATTCACCTCCACATCATCTTTCTCAAAAAGATTAACAACTACACTTTCAATTTAAAAGACTATAAAATTAATCTGCTATCTTTTCATTAGCCGGCTTTTGACTAAAATCCATTCCATACCATTTATTATATATCTTTTTCAGTGTACCGTCTTTCTGCATCTCTTTAATCGCCTTGGTAACAACTTTATTCAACTCTTCCGATTTTTTATCTCCTTTTACAAAAGGATAAGCTTTAGCTCCAACCATAACATTTTCCTCAACCATTCTGGCATCAATAACTTTATTTTTAATTTTATACGCCGCTTCACCAGCCGCCACAATCATCACATCAACTTTTCCCTGTCTGAAAGCTTCATTTAATAATTCAGAACTATCATACGTTACTAAATTTATCTTTATTCCCTGGTCTTTTGCAATTTGTTGAAACAAATTGCCTCCATTTGATCCTGATGAAAACCCACAGGTCATTCCTGCGATATCCTTTAATTTTTTAATATCTGTCCTATTTGAATGAACAACCAATTTTTCAGGAATATAGGCATATGGTTCTGAAAAATTATATTTATCTCTCCTCTTGGCATTGATTGTAATGGTGTTCCCCACAGTGTCAGCTTTACCTGAATCCAGATATCCAAATAAAGTATCAAAATCTCCCGTTATAAATTTAACCTTAAGTCCGGTCTTTTTAGAAATGGCATTCCAAATATCCACTTCCTGTCCCTTATGTACTCCATTTTCTACATAGGAATTTGGAACTGACGATGAACCGGATGCTACCACAATTTCAGTAGATGTGCTAGATTCATCTTGTTTTTGTGAATTTTTTTGATTATTTCCACATGCAGTCATACCAAAAATCACACATATGGATATTACAGTTAAAAGTATTTTTTTCATATTTTCCTCCTAAGTTTTAATATTATTTATATAAATTTAAAATTATACCTTTTAACAGAATTTTTGAATTTTTCTTTCCAATAGTCCCTGAAGTTTTTCCATAAAAACTACAATTACCAGATAAATCAGTGTCACACATAAGTATGCTTCAAAAAAACGCAGACTTAATGCTGCTTCCATCTTGGCTTTTGCCATTATATCAGCAAGTCCTACTGTAAACCCAAGTGCAGTTCCTTTAATTATGCCTATAAACTGGTTTCCAAGAGATGGCAGCGCTACAACAAATGCTTGAGGTAGAACAACTCGTATCATTGTCTGATATTTTGTCATTCCCATAGAATAGCAAGCCTCAAGTTGTCCTTTTTCAACAGATTCAATAGCTGCCCTCAACGTTTCTGCCATAAAAGAAGCTGTATTTAACGTAAGAGCAATTACAGTAGCTTGAAACGCCGTCATGGATTTCAAAGCCGGGATTATAGATGGAAATCCAAAATATAATATAAACAGCTGTGCCACCAATGGTGTAGCTCTAAAAAATGTAATATAAATACCAAAAATTTGAGACAATCCCCATACTTTATAATACCTGATAATAGAGATTATAATAGACAGCATCAATGTAAATAATAAAGATATCAAAGACATCTCAATTGTCAATTTTAATGAAGGTAGGACAATCGGAAATAAGTTAATAAACCATTTAAAATCAAAATTCATTTATTTACCCTCCATAATATTTGAACTTACTGTATTAACAAACTTTCTAATTCGTTCATTTGTACAATTTTCAAATATTTCTTGAGGAGTTCCCATTCCTGCAATGCATCCATCTTCCAAAAAAACTATTCTATCTGCAACTTCCCTGGCAAATTTCATCTCATGGGTCACTATTAGCATTGTTTTATTACTTTCTACAGCCAATTGTTTAATTACAGTTAGAACTTCTCCAACTAATTCAGGATCCAGAGAAGATGTAGGTTCATCAAATAACATAACATTTGCATTTACAGCCATAGCTCTGGCAATCCCTATCCTCTGCTGTTGTCCACCTGACATCTCCTTAGGATATGCATCTTTTTTTTCTAAAAGCCCTACCTTTTTAATCAAATCAAGAGCTATTTTTTCAGCCTTGTCCTTACTTTTCTTTTGTACTGTAACCATAGGTTCCATAATATTTCGTAAAGCGGTTTTATTCTTAAGCAAATTATAATTCTGGAAAACCATTGATGTTTTCAGTCTCAATTGATAAATATCTTTTCTAGAAGCTATTTTAGCATTTACTGTAAATCCATCAATTGTAATTCTACCTTCTGTAGGTCTAACTAAAAAATTAAGACAACGGAGAAATGTAGATTTACCTGTCCCTGAAGGACCAATTAATACCACAACTTCTCCCTTGTCTATTTCAATATTTTATTATAAAATAATTAACACATTAACTATTAAACACTCCTATTTTCTATATTAGAAGTCTCATTTAATGTACTATGCTTTGCCCCATATAAAAAATAAATGGATATTCCAGCTATTGTCCACACTAGAAACCTAATCCATGTGACCATTGGTAAGTTTATCATAAGGTATAAGCAAAAAAATATAGTTAATATCGGGGTAAAAGGTACTCCCGGACATCTAAACTTTCTTTCAATGTCAGGCATAGTTTTTCTTAAAACAATAACTCCTATAGATACCGCTAAAAAAGCAGATAGAGTCCCTATATTACATAATTCAATGAGTACTGAAAGTGGCAAAAAACCCCCTATGACAGCCGTTGCAGCTCCTGTTATTAAAGTACAGCAAGCTGGTGTACTGTGAGTATCAGATATTGATGCAAAGCATTTAGGTAATAAACCATCCCTAGACATACTCATGAATATTCTAACCTGACCATATACTGTTACTAAAAGAGTTGAAATCATTCCTACAATAGCTCCTACAGCTATTAGAGCAGATCCCCAATTTATTCCAACATATGACAGAGAAGCTGGAAGTGCATTATTTATATCTATTAATTTATATGGTACTATTCCTGTAAGAACTAGTGAGACACCTATATACAATATAACAATTATAACCATACAGATACCCAATCCTAATGGAATATCTCTTTTAGGATTAGCAGTTTCTTCCGCTGCAGTAGAAACCGCATCAAATCCAATAAATGCAAAGAATATAATTGAAGCTGCCGACATTACCCCTTTAAATCCGAAGGGAGCAAAAGGATGATAATTAGATATATTTACATGAGCTATTCCAACTAATATAAAAATAGCTATTACAGCTATTTTTACAGCAACTATAATATTATTTACCTTTGCACTTTCCGACACGCCAATATATAAAATCCATGTTATAAGTGCTACAACCAGAACAGCAGGTAAATCTACTATGCCACCAGATAATGGAGACTTTGTAATCATTTCAGGTATATGTATATTATATGTAGCTAAAGCTCCCACAAATGTAGAAGACCAACCTGTAGCAATAGTAGCTGCAACTACAAGATATTCAAGTATTAAATTCCAGGCCAAAATCCAAGCTATTATTTCACCAAAAGCTATGTAGCAATAAGAATATGTACTACCTGAAACCGGAAACATGGTGGCAAGTTCTGCATAAGTAAGAGCACATAGTACAGCTGTTATTGCCGCTATTACATAAGATATTATTATTGCTGGTCCTGCTATATGGGCACCTTGTCCGGTTGCGACAAATATGCCAGTACCCACTACAGATCCAATTCCCATAGATGCTATATCAAAAGAATTTAATCCTTTTTTTAGATTGGTTTTGGAAACTGCATTTTCAAAATCATTCAAACTTTTTTTTCTAAATAAATGCATAATATACATCAATCTCCTCAATTTTAATAGAAGAATTATTACAATACCTCTAATTTAAATAATTTTACTATAGCTCTTTATTTGAAAGACATTTTATTATTATACTATAATTGTAAGTTTATTAAAACAATATTTATTTAATATATTTTAAATTTTAAAAATTAAATAGAAAGGCAGCAACTTTTTATAAATAAAAAAGTTACTGCCCTTTAAACAATTATTATTCTATTTGATAACTTCTTTTCCACCCATGTATGGTCTCAATAATTCAGGAATTACAACACTTCCATCTGCCTGTTGGTAGTTTTCCAAAATAGCCGCAACTGTTCTTCCTACTGCTACTCCAGAACCATTTAATGTATGAACATATTTTGGTTTGTCTTTCGGTGTATCTTTATACTTTATATTAGCACGCCTTGCCTGGAAATCCTCCATATTACTACAGCTTGATATCTCAACATATCTATTATAACTTGGCATCCAGACTTCTATATCATACTTAAGTGCCGCTGTAAATCCTAAATCACCCTTACATATTCTAACTACCCTATAAGGAAGTTTAAGACCTTTAAGAACATCCTCCGCATCATTAGTTAATTTCTCAAGTTCTTCATAGGACTGTTCAGGTTTTGTAAATTTAACCATTTCCACTTTATTAAATTGATGCTGCCTTATAATTCCCCTTGTATCTCTACCTGCCGAACCAGCCTCAGCTCTAAAACATGCACTATATGCAACGTGCTTTATAGGTAAATCTTCCCCTCTTAGCACTTCGTTTCTATAAAAATTAGTTACTGGAACTTCAGCAGTCGGAATCAAGAAAAAATCATTATTAGATACTCTAAAAGCATCTTCTTCAAATTTGGGAAGCTGACCTGTACCTATCATGCTATTTCTATTTACCATATAAGGAGGGAATAATTCTTCATATCCATGTTTTTCAGTATGAAAATCCAAATAATATGTTATTACAGCTCTTTCAAGCTTTGCTCCTATTCCTCTATAAAATGTAAATCTTGATCCTGATACTTTACCTCCTCTTTCAAAATCAAGTATATTCAAATCTGTACCTATATCCCAATGAGCCTTAGGCTTAAAGTCAAATTTAGTAGGCTCTGACCATCTTCTAATTTCAACATTATCTTCATCTGTTTTACCTTCTGGAACTGCAGGATTTGGAATATTAGGTATTCTAAGCATTATATATTCTATTTTATCATTGACTTCTGATAACTGTACATCATACCCTTTTATCTTATCCGAAACTTCTTTCATCTCACTTACTAAAGTATCAGCATTTCCACCATTTCTTTTTATTTTAGCTATTTCTGATGAATCCTGATTTCTTTTATTTTTCAACGATTCTACTTCAACTAAAATTTGTCTCCTTTTTTCATCTAGTGATACTACTTTATCAATATCTGATAAATCAAAATCTTCTCCCCTATTTGTAAGTTGTTTTTTTATCTCCTCTGGATTGTTTCTTATCTTTTTTAAATCCAACATAATTATAATCCTCCTCAGTGATATATGTAATTTTATATATAAAAAAAGAATCTTTTTACCCCAAAGGGACGAAAAGATTCCGTGTTGCCACCCTAATTAGCCAATAACATATTGACTCTCTTTAAGATTATAACGGTATCACCGAACTGCTTTTAACAGTATCTCCAAGGTGGATTCACAGTATAATAATAACCAGTTTTCACCAACCACTGATTCTCTTAAATCACTATAAAGCTACTAACCTTTTCATTGACCACTTCAATTATATATACATAGACTTATAATGTCAATAAATTAAATATTTAAATCCATAGACATATTTATATGACCGTTACATCAAAAGTCATAAAATAAATTTTAAAATTTATTTAGCATTTTTATCAATATTTTTAGTGCAAATTATATCTACTCTTGTATTTAAAATATTCTTACATACTATACTGCCAATTTTTATAGGGGCTCCAACATGTATTCTACTTAAAACTTTAGAACATTCTATCCATAAACTTTTATCTATAGGCTTGGAGCTCTTTACAGGAACCACATTATAGTCAGATCCCTTTATTCTCACAAGAGTAGTAAATATATCACTTTTATTATCTATTTCCAATTTTGCATATTCTATTCCCTTATCACATAAATTCCCCTCAACTTCTACATTATTTTCACATTTATCTATACTGAGTATACACTTTTTACCGCACTTGTTACAAATAACCTCTTTAATCAACTTGTAGTTCCCCCATAATTACATTTCATTAAACTCCTTTATTCTACCTTTAACAATATTAGAGTTTTTGGAATCCTTTACTATATATATCATATCTTTATTTATTTCCCTGGAAAGAATAGATGTAATTTTGCAAAGACACTGAGATCCCATACAATTTCCAAATCCAGCACCTGTCCTTCTCTTTATACCCTCTACTGTACGTGCCCCCAAAGGTCTGCGTATAGCATCTATTATTTCGCCCTCTGTTATCTTTCCACAATAACATATTATCCTACCATAACTTTTATTCAATCTTATTATTTTTTTTCTATCATCATTAGATAAATCCCTAAATCTATAAAATTCCCTCCGTCTATCTACAAAATCCTTCTTTAGAACACAGTTTAAATTATTCACTATAGTTTCACATACTATATTTGCAATTACTGGAGTCATTGTAATTTGACCATAATGTTTGCCAATTACTTTAATATAACCCTTATCAATTAAACTATCATCTATAATTAAAGAGTCATTATAAAATAAAGAGTCATAGGAGCTCTCAATATCCTGTTCAGATATATCCTTTATAAATCCTTTAATTTTTTGTAGAGCACCTTCATAACTTATCTTTTTATTATCTTTTATACCTATTAACAATCCATCCTGACTAGTAGGCATAAGAAACATCTTCCCACAATTTTCTTCAACTGTAGAAATTATATTTCTATAATCCTTTTTAGTATTTTTATCTATAAGAAAATATTTTAAATATTTTCTATCCTTATTTATTTTATTTTGGCTATCTATACTGTAATTTTCTCTTGGAGTTGTATTTAACACCATATTACAAGTAAACTTATTTTTATTAGTTATCACCTTAAATCCCTTCGATATATTTTCTATATCTAAAACTTCTTCTCCTAACTTAAAATTAACCCCATTGTCAAATGCAATTTCACCATATGAGATTGCTAAATCATAAGGAGATATAATTCCCGTATTTTCAGAATAAATAGCTTTTCTTATATTCTCATTCAATCCAGGTTCTACTTTATAAATTTCCTTAGGATTCAATAAATGTATATTTTTTATTCCTCTTTTTAAAGCTGTACAATATATTTCAGTCAACCTTTTTTCACTTTCCCGGTTATTTGCAACAAGTAAATATCCCTTTTTTTTAAAACAAATATTAAATTTAGATGCTAAGCCAGGTATAAGTTTGTTACCCATAAGTTCTAATCTGGCCAATAATGTATCTTCACATTCTAATCCATCATAAACTATAGAAGAATTTATAAGTGCTACATCATCAGCTATATCATAGTCCTTTTCAATCAATGCTATATTTAAATTATATTTGGAAAGTTCATAAGAAACTGCACATCCTACTATTCCTCCACCCAATATAATTACATCATAATCCATGTCAAATCTTCCTTTCAAAGTACCTAAACACATTCTTCTATAATCCAAAACACTATTTCTATTTACTTAATGAATCTATTATTTTTCCAAGTTCCTCAATATCTTCTCCATATTTTGCCCAATCTCCATTTTTTTGTGCACTTATTGCATTATCATATAAGGTTTTTGCCCTTTTCATTTGATCACTATTAACGGAAGGTGTCGTTTGCTTTTGAGAATTATCAATACTTTCATTACTAGAATCCTGATTATAATTAAATATTTGATTTAAGGCATCGTCTATACTTTGAGCTAACAATATCTTATCCCCGTAAGATACTATAACTCTTTTCATCTCAGGGATACTATCTTTCCCATTAGCTCTTAAATACATAGGCTCTACATATAGCAACGAATTTTTTATAGGAACTATCATAGTATCACCAAATTGAACTGTAGAACCATTTTTATTCCAAAGAGACAACTGCTGAGATATAGTTGTATCCTGATTTAATTTTTGTTTAAACAGATAAGGGCTGTATATAGTTTTTTCAGGCGGAAATTTATAAAGAATGAGTTTTCCATAATTGTCTCCATCCATTCTAGCGCCAAATAAAGCAACCATATTATCCTTATCTCTCATATTGAAATACTGTAATAATATCATTTCTTCCTTTGAAGCACCTGCGGGCCTCATAACCACATAAGGTGATTCAATTAAACTTTTTTCTCCACTAACTTCCTTTTGATTACTGGCTACTTCCCATAAATCCTCACCACTATAAAATACTCCTGGATTTGTTACATGGTATTTTCCAAGTATGCTACATTGAATATTAAATAGATCTTTAGGATACTTAAAATGCTTAACTATATCTTGTGACAACTCACTTACATCTTTAAATAGCCCGGGAAATATTTTCGCATAACTTTTAATTATAGGATCATTTTTATCCATGATATAAAAATTAACATTTCCATTTTCAGCATTCATAACAACTTTTACAGAATTCCTTATATAGTTAAGTCCATTTTGCGGCTGTGAAAAAGGATATTCATTTGAGAATGTATAACCATCTAAGATCCAATAGAGTTTACCACCACTCATTATTATATATGGATCAGATTCATAATTTAAAAACGGTGCAATTTTATTAACTCTATCTTTTATATTTCTATTTATCAATATTTTACTTTCCTTAGTTATATCCCTAGATAAAAGAAAATTTATATCCTTTTGATTTATGGCAAACAAAATTCTGTTGATTATTCCCAGCTTTATTCCAGCAGTGCCATTATAGTTATTAGTTGCATTATCGCTTCCTTTTGGGTAATCAAACTCATCCAATTTAGTATTTACAACTGCATAATCGTCTGTTTTCTCTCCAAAGTATATCCTTGGATTAGCTAATTTTATATCTGTAGAATTTTGCGGAGGCATATCCTTTACGACAAAATTAGGCTGTCCTTCTGAGGTTACAGAATTTACTTTATTCATTACTATACCGTAACCATGAGTGTATACAAGGTGCCTATTCTGCCATGTATTAGGATCTATTGCCTTGCTATTTATTTCTCTTGCTCCTATAAATACTTGATTGAATTTTCCATTTATATAGTATCTATCCACATCAATATTATTGAATTGATAATAATACCTTATAATCTGAACTTGGTTATAAAATTCAAGAGTTGGATCAAAGGAGTTAACTCTTATATTATCTATAGTATCCATATTGTTCTTTATATCTGCTGAAGTCAAATCATTTTTTACCTGAAAAGAAGTAGTTGCCATATTGTCAATATTATATGCCTTACGGGTATAATCTATATCATATTTTATATAAGGCTGCTCTAAAGTTTTCTGATTAGATTTTACAATAAAATTTTGTACTACAAAGTATGATATACTTTTAACTACAACTAATATTGCTATTACAGCTATTGAAATTACAATATATTTAAACCTAGATTTAATTATACTTATGAATATAACTATAGCTGCAATAATAGACGCTACTGCAATAATTTTATAAAACAACAAGCTTACATGAACATCAGTATAACTGGCCCCAAATGCCACACCATTTTCACTATATACAAGTCCAATACACTTTAAAACATATCCTACCGATATAAAAATCATTATAAGAGCAGCTAAAACTGCCAATTGTTTCCCTGCAAATCTTGTAATATCACTATTTAAAATATCTATCTTACCAGGTCTTTTTTTTAAGCTTCTTAAAATAAACCTGTCTTTTATATTCAATAAAAAATATGTAAATAGTGTTATTAAACATAAAAATATTACCAAACTCAAAAATGCATTATATAGAGATCGTATAAGTGGTAATCTAAATACATAAAAAGAAACATCTAAATTTAAAAGAGGATCTTTTATATTAAAAGGTACAGAATTTGTAAATTGTAAAGTTCTATACCAATAAGTTGCTGCAAATATATAAGAAACCACAAATGAAGCAATTAGATCAACAATTAAAACTATTTTTCTTTCAAATTTATCTTTATTGCTATTCACTTCAACGACTTTTCTATACTTTATTATACTTATCCGAAGGCTCTTATAATACAACCATATACCTATAAAACTTATTATGAATAAAGGTACTATAAGCTTAAACATAGCAATAATCTTAGTAAAATAAACAGATAAATATCCTACTTCTTTAAACCATTCTATATTAATTACAAAGTTCACAATATTATTTAAAAATATAATACATAAGGCCAAAATCAAAATTACCGTACCCAATGCCAGTTTCTTTTTTTTCAATTTTAATCACCTCTTTATAAATAATCATCAATTATACTTATTAAAGAAAGTATAACTTAATCAGAAATTATATATTTTTTTAGCTTCAATTCATTTATTATCTTTTTCAATATATCATAATTATCAGCTATTACAGTATGTAAATGTACACCTCCTGTTAATATTAATAAAGGTTCAGCTTTATATTTATTTATTTTATCTAAAAAATTATCTACATCATATAAATTTTTTATCATTAACATTCCCTTTATCTCTCCATATACAGGATGTTCCACTATAACATCTTCTACTTTTCCCCCAAATTTAACTATAGTTTTAAGTTCATCTTCCATTTCGCTTGTTTTATGTGAAACAGCAATTACTTTTCTAACCATTTCCTTCTCTGCTTTTGGAATTAAATATCCATCTGGAGTAGCTATTATACTTTTGCCTTCAGCCCTTAAAATTGCTATATCTTTAACTATTACCTGTCTAGTAACACCTAACTTTTCAGCTAAAACATGACCTTTTTGAGGTATATTACTTTTTTCAAGGATTTCTTTAATACATACTCTTCTATCTGCTGAGTTCATACTAACCTCCCATAGTATATTTTTGAAATAATCAACTATACTTACATTACTATTATATCATAAAATTTGGAATAACTTTATAGACGAATAGAAGAAACTTTTTAAAATACAATTAAAATTATTCTTTTAATTATTTTTATCACAATGTCTAAGTATATCAAGCTCTAAATCATCATTTATTTTTTCATCATGATGATTTTCTACTAAATAAAGTAACCTACTATTATTTTCTATTTTCTCTAATAATTCTTTTCCCAATTTAGCATGCTCATAATATACTTTTATTTTTGTATTATTAGAAAATTTCTTTAATTTACCTTTAGAAAATCTATCTCCTAATACTAAAATAGACTTATCCAATATATTCAACTCCTTATATATTTTACCGATATCATGTAAAAGTGCTGCTTTTAATAGCAAATTTATATTTACCTTATCGAATTTATCATTACAAATACTTTGTACGTCATAGGCTACTTTTACCGAATGTTTCTGTTCCTGAATAGATAATTTACTAAATAATTTTAATTCATTTATATTTAGGATACTTTTTATAAAACTATCATCATCTCTATTGATTTTAGCAGTGAGTGCCCAATAAAATTGTTTTATTCTATAACAAAATAGCATTTATTTATCACCTTTAATTCTATTATAATAATTAATTTATAAAAAAACAAAAGGAATTACAAATTTGTAATTCCTTTTACTAAGATGGTGGAGATAAAGAGATTCGAACTCTTGACCCTCTGCGTGCAA
>NZ_JBHMIY010000038.1:0-28249 GCF_042436595.1 Clostridium sp. MT-14 | reverse complement strand
TTGCCATCTGGAATAACTTTGTAAAAAGGACTGGATTTAAACAGGATAAAGACAAATTAATATTATAAAATAAAAAGACGGAGGGATTTTAATGTTATTGTATAAAAAAATTGATAGATTGACGGAGCTTATGAAAAATGGAGGGATTGATGTACTTATAGTAGGACCTTCTGCTGACCTGGAATATCTTACTGGACTTCACCCGTTGATGGATGAAAGATTCAAAGCATTATTCGTATTTAGTGATAAGAGACACTTTTATATAGCACCTGAACTGTACTATGAAGAGACAAGAGAAGCGCTGGGAGAGGATATGGACATATTTAAATGGAGTGATGGAAAAGGCTTTATTCCAGCTATTTTAAAGGCAAATAAAAAATATGGTCTGGAAGGTAAAAAAATAGGAATAAACGACGGAATACGGGCGGTAGATATGATTGATGTCTCCAATGAGATCGATGTGAAGTTTATAAATGGAGTTAGCATAATGGAAAACTTGAAGATAATAAAAGATGAAGAAGAAAAAAATAATTTGAGAAAAGCTGCCAATATTGCAGATAAAGCTTTTGAAAATGTCCTAAAATTCGTAAAGCCTGGAATAACTGAAGGTGATATTAAAGATAAACTTGAGGAATTAATGGCAGAGTATGGAGGTGAAGGACTGGCATTTCAAACTATTATAGCATCAGGGCCAAATAGCGCCAGACCGCATTATAATGATTATGACAGGGTTATCCAGGACAGAGATGTAATCATAATGGATTTTGGATGCAGATATCATGGATATTGCTCTGACGAATCCAGAACCGTATTTGTAGGAGAACCTACGGAAGAGCAGAAAAAAATCTACAGTATTGTCTTAGAAGCTAATGAAAAGGGTGAAAATGTTGTAAAGGAAGGTATCAAAGCAGGAGATGTAGATCGTGCTTCTAGAGACATTATAAAAGATGCCGGATATGGAGAATATTTTATAAACAGAACGGGGCATGGTATTGGAACTGCTGATCATGAAGCACCCTATATAAGTGAAGGGAATAAGCAGGTACTCAAAAATGGGATGGCATTTAGTGTAGAGCCTGGTATATACATTGCCGGGAAGTTTGGTATGAGAGTAGAGGATATTGTATTATTAAATGAAGGAAAAGGTGAGATATTAAATAAAGTTACAAAAGATATGATTATAATCAAATAGAACCGCCAGTTCATTACACTGTGAGCCCGCCTTAGTCCCGCAACTAAATATTGCGGTGGCTTGACGGGCCTGTTATGGATTGTAAATTCTATTCTACAGTGTTTTTAGAAATTCTAGAACAGAGGGTTTTTCTTTTTTTATTTAAGATGAAAGAAATTAAAATGCTGATAATCATAATTGAGAATATAATTGCTAGGGATACTGCAACTGAAACATTTATGTGGAAAAATGTAATGGAGAGTTTGATTCCCGTAAATATCAATATACATGCAACTCCGTATTTTACATAGGCAAAGTTTTGATGGAGTTTTTCAAGTAAAAAGTACATATTTCTAAGTCCCAATATGGCAAAGATATTAGAAGTATACACTATAAAAGGATCGGTAGTTATGGAAAATACGGCGGGAATTGAATCTATGGCAAAAATTATATCTGAAGACTCTATCAATATGAGTATTGCAAACAATGGAGTTGCATAAAGCATTTTGTTTTTTTTGACGAAGAATTTTTCACCTTCTAGTTCTTTAGAAACAGGAACTATTTTATTTACAAGCCTGATTATCTTACTGTCGTTGAAGTTGTTTGATTTTTCCTTTTTTATAATCATTTTTATGCCGCTTATTATGAGAATAAGGCCGAATATATAGAGCATCCAGTGAAACTTATTGACAATGGTCACACCTAAAACTACAAATATCAATCTCAATAGTACCGCACCAAAAATTCCGTAAGTCAGCACTCTTCTCTGATATTGGGGTTTTATAGAAAAACTTTCAAATATAAGCAGAAATAGGAAAAGATTGTCTAGGCTAAGACTTTGTTCGATTACATATCCTCCTAGAAAAGATAGGGCTTTTTCCTGTCCCATGAAGATATAAATTCCGATATTGAAGAGCAAAGCTGATCCTACCCAGAAGCAAAGATGGAGTAGTGATTTTTTTGTAGACATAAATTTACCTCCTTGTAATTTAATAATTGATATCTGCACTTTGAAGCAAAAATAAAGACTCCTAACATAATTCGTATTTAAAATAGAATTATGTTAAAAGTCTTATTACCCTTAGGTTTATAAAGCCAGATTTAAAAATAAATCGAAATGTTGACTTTATAATTTAAATTACTCCCTTTTAACTACAAATATATAATTGTTGAAGCTTATGTTTATATAATAATATAGATTTTGAATATTATCAAGTTAATAATATAATATTAATAAAAGAACTTTTGAAGGTGGGAGTATGCAGAAGGTAATTTTTCTTGTAGATATGAATGCTTTTTTTATAAGCTGTGAAACAATAAGGCATCCTGAAATTATTGATAAACCTGCGGCAGTAGCAGGAGATCCCAAAGATAGGAGAGGGATTATTTTGACTGCAAATTATAGGGCCCGAAAATTTGGAGTTAAAACCACCATGGTTTTAGGTGAAGCATTAAAGCTTTGCCCCAATTTAATTCTCATTCCTCCTGACAGGGATTTCTATGCACAAAAATCCAGACAGATTATGGATATACTTTCCTCATATACACCCATTATTGAACAGAACAGTATTGATGAAGCATGGCTTGATATGACGGGCTGTGATAGAATATTTGGAAGACCTTTGAGATCAGCAGAACTTATCAGCCGCCATATTGACAGCGAACTGGGATTGGGATGCTCCATAGGTATATCAGAAAATAAATTTCTTTCAAAAATGGCTTCTGAAATGAAAAAACCTCTTGGAATTACAGAACTTTGGAGGAAGGATATTAAATCAAAGCTGTGGCCTCTTGACATTCAATCCATGTATGGAGTCGGGAAAAAAACTTCCCGAAAATTACAGTATATGGGAATTAAAACTATTGGAGATCTGGCGCTTTTTAACCGGGAATATCTTATAAAAAAGTTTGGAAGGGTTGGAGGAAAGATTCATGAATTTGCCAATGGCATTGACGATTCGAACTTAAAACGACGGATGAAAAACGATGTAAAATCCATTGGAAAATCCATTACAGTATCTCATGATGTTTTCAATATGGAAGAAGCCAAGGTTATTTTAATGAAGCTTTCTGATGAAATAGCAATGACTGCTAGAAAATATGGCAAAAAGGGCCGTATAGTGCAGATAAGTATTAAATATTCAAATTTTAAATCCATTACCAGGCAAGAACCTGTTGTTCCAACATGCTTGTCCAAAGATATTTATTCGGCGGGGATTGATCTGCTTGAAAAAAGCTGGAATATGCAACTGCCGATACGTCTGCTTGGAATAAGTATAAGCGGATTTCAGGAGGACTGTAAAATGAGGCAGATATCCATGTTTGACATGATGAAAAGTGATTTCGGAAAAGATAATTTGGATAGGGAACAAAAAATAGAAAATGTTATTGATTCTATACGTCAAAAATATGGATCCTCCATAATAAACAGGGCAGCATTGATAAAAAATATGGAAAAATAAAGATTTTATATATTTTTTATACTATGGCATAAAAATGATGAAAATTCTAGATATATAGGTAAAAATTTTTTTATTATTAAATTATATAGTATTATCTCAAAATAGCTTCTTTTTGCTATACAAATCTAAATGTTTTAGACTTTGACTTTCTTTGACCTTAGTTGTATTATAATAACTGTAATAAGGATTACCTCTATGAAAGGTAATCATAACAACATAATAATAATTTATGAGGAGGTATGTGTTATGTTTGATATGGTTCCATTTAGAAGGAATAATTCTTTGGCGAGAGGTGATATATTCGATAATTTTGTGAATTCATTTTTCAATGATGACTTTTTTGCACCGGTTAATGTAAATGGATTTGGAAAGGGATTTAGAGTAGACCTTAAAGAAGATGACGATAAGTATATAGTTGAAGCTGATCTTCCAGGCATTAATAAAGATGCAATAGATGTCGATTATAACAATAATTATTTAACTATATCTGCAAAGAGAGAAGATTCGAAAGAAGATAAAAATGAAAACTTTATAAGACAAGAGAGAAGTTATGGAGAGCTTAAAAGAAGTTTTTATGTTGATAATGTAGATGAAAATGCTATAAGTGCTTCTTTCAAGGATGGAGTTTTGACAGTAAATTTGCCAAAAACTGAAAAAGGCAGAAATAATGTTAAAAAGATAGATATTAAGTAGTTTTTAATCAAAGATGGGTACTACTGTGGGGGTAGTACCTTCTTTTTATTTTATCACATGGGTATATAGGATTTCGCCTTCTGCGTATTTTATCAAAAGGTCTTTAGAATAGCTCATATATTTTTCTAAATTTTTGTCTCCGTTGAAAGAAACTATGTTCATTAGAAGCTTTCTAGTACCTTCTGTTATCATAGCCCTTGTGGAATCAGAAGTAGTGCTTCCAAACTTACCTCTGCTGTCCTCAAACACAGGCATGTTTGACAGATTTACCTGGCCTTTACCTATACCTCTGTAAGATTCTCCTTCCTTCCCCAGGGTAAAATAAATTTCCGTATCTATTTTATCCATATCGTAGGAACATACTGAATGAGAAGAGTATATGGAAATTAAATTGTTTATGTCTACTATGTTATTGACTTTATAAAGTCCGTTTCCCTTAACTATACGGCGTGTTAGGGATTCAGAAGAAACTCTGTATCTGCTGGGATCTTTTCCAAATCCTTTATAGGCTTCTCTTGCAGCATGTATGTTGTCGATTTTTGAAATCTCAGGCAGACTGTATAGAGCAGCTATTTTATTTGATAGGAGAGATATTTCTTCTGTTAGTGCAGGGTCTGATTCCTTTACCTTTACCGCTGCTTCTATAGCACCGATGGCAATTTGAGAGCCAATTATGTCTTTTATACAATCTTGAATTTCTATGTTTATCATATTTATATTAAAGTGGCACCCCTTTTCTCTATAAAATGGTTTTATAGAATTATTATAACATATATTACTGGGAACCTGAATTTTCACATTATAGTTTTATCAGTTTTGCCCTTAAGAGAGATCCTTTTATTTTACATCCTGCTATATAGGCAACTACGACTTTTATTATATCAAGCGGAATAAAGGGAAGTACACAGAGGAATATTGCTTTTTGTATAGATATATTTGTTACAAAATGGAATTGAATTGTCCCAGCAGCATAACACATCACCAGGGTACCCATAAGCTCTGCTATGGAAAGTATATGATTTGAATCTTTTTCTGAAATTTTACCTATCAGATAGGCTATTATTGGATAACTTAATAAATAGCCTCCATTAGGACCAGCCAGAATTTGAAATCCGCCTGAAAAATTTGCAAAAACAGGTATTCCTATTCCACCTAAAAGTAAATAGATAAGTTGGGACAATGCTCCAAGCCTGCCTCCTAAAATTATGGCTGATAAATATACTGCAAATACCTGCATGGTGATGGGAACAGGAGTAAAAGGCAGTGGTATTGAAATTTGGGCCAGTATAGCTGTTATGGCAGTAAAAATAGCTGCGGTGCTCATCTCTTTAATGGAAAATTTTAAATTCATGGTTACATCTCCTCAAAGTTAATTGTTAACATATAAAATAATAATGGTTAACAATAACAGTATAGCTTCAATTCAAATCTTTGTCAATAAGATGTTCTATATATGAATATATACAAAATAAGCACCTTGTATCAGTGCTTATTTTATGATTTCCACTATATATTATCCTGATCTGTCAAGATCCTAGGGCCCTCGTCTGTTATGGCAATGGTGTGCTCGTATTGTGCGGACAGACTGCCGTCTGCAGTGCGTGCAGTCCAGTCATTACTGTCAACTGTAACCTCATAAGTGCCTGTATTTATCATTGGTTCTATGGTGATTACCATGCCATCTTTTAATTTAAGACCTCTTCCCGGTTTTCCGTAATGCGGCACAGCTACATCATCATGCATTACTTTACCTATACCGTGACCTGTATAGTCTCTTACAACTGAATATCCAAGAGATTCTGCATAGGTCTGTATCTCATGGCCTATGTCGCCTATTCGGTTTCCGACTACTGCTTTATCAATGCCCTTGTAAAGGCATTCTTTTGTAACCTTCATGAGATCCCGGGCTTCTTTTGATATATTGCCCACTGCATAGGACCACGCGGAGTCTGCCAGCCAACCATTTAGGTTTACAACCATGTCGATGGTTACAATATCTCCCTCCTTTAAAGGCTTCTTATTTGGGAATCCATGACAAACTTCATCATTTACAGAAGCACAGGTGGCATAGGGAAATCCCATATACCCCTTTTGTTCCGGACTAGCATGATGCTGCTCCAGATATTTTTCTACAAAGGAGTCTATTTCCATGGTGGTTATGCCGGGTTTTATCATTTTTTTTATTTCCCTGTGGCAGGATGCAAGTATTTTACCTGCTGCTGCCATATAGCCTATTTCCTTTTTAGTTTTTATATATATCACAATTATCGCCTCTATTTTAAAAATTAATGCATAAGCACTTATTATTTTAACATATTATTTTATAAAAAAACTCTTATGGAGTTTCTTTTTTATAATTTTGTATTATACCGTGGATGAAGAGTTATAAGCTGTTCATTATAGTAGCTGCAAAAGCTTTTGCCTTTAGCTCTATATCTGGCACTTCGAATATGGCTTTTGGGTTGTTGGCAGTTTCTGTAATTATTGAATTCGGAGGCAGTCTAAAGCCCTTATTTATATTGAGAGCTCCTATAAGCTGTTTTGCCACGGAATCACTTCCTGAATTTCCAGAAATAACTATTCCAAAAAGGGCCTTATTATAAAAGCTTATTTTGTGGTACAGGACAGTTAATCTATTTATGGTGGCAGTTAGATTTGCGCCGATGGAGTCATTATAATTTGGACAAAGCCATACTACCGCATCTGAAGATTCTATGGAAGGTAATACATTTTCTACCATGAAGCCGCCGTAAAAACAGCTGTTTTGTTTGCCGTAGTGCAGGCAGAGTCTGTAATGACAACCTTTGCAGTCAAGTATTTTGCCGTTTTCTATCTGCAGCTCTTCTATGGATATCTTTTTTAGATATTTAGAAATCAGATGCCAGAGATCAAGGGTATTGGATATTTTATGTGGAGATGAATATAAAACCGTTATTTTTTTTATTGCTTCTGAAGTTTTATATTCTGCAAGCCTCTTCCCGAGTTTAGAGCTTAGATTTATACATATTTCTTCCAGTGGAAGCCGGAGGGATTTTTGCCAGGTTAAGAAATTTTTTAAATTGACAGTGGCTTCTACCAGCGGATGCCCTATAAAATTGCAGCCCAGGTTATTTGCCATAAAAATTATATCCTGGGCAGCTCTTTTCGTTCCGAGCTCAGAATTGCTGTGGATGAGAAGTGCTGCAGTGGAGCCCTGGAAAATATTCCTGGATTTTGAATCTAAGTTGCTGAAAAAGTTGAGCATGGGAATGTCAAAATAAGTACTGCTGTCTAGTTCCAGTAAAAATAATATTTTTTTATTCTGAAAATCGGTATAGTATGCACTGCTTATATAATGTGCAATATCAAATCCTTCTATAAAACTATCTAGCATTTTCTTTAGTTGAGTGGATATTTTGTCATTTGGGCATATAACATAAACCTCTTTCATGATTTCACCCCCGTAAAGAAGAATTATAGCAAGGCTATGGTTTGAATTTTAACAGCTGTTTGTAGCTTTCTTCCAGTTTGCAAAATAATGGTTCTTTCATATCTTTGTAATATTCTAACTGAGTTCCGTAAGGCAGCAGCCTGTTTCTGCATCCCATGAAAGCTCCCCCAAGAAAAGTACTGCTGTAATTCCAGTCACCTTTTATGGTATTTATGATGGAAAAAGCACCTGAAGATAGGGCAGGGGCAATATAGGGTTTAAAACCGATGGATCTCATGTAAATATTGGCTTTTTTAGCCTTTTCGGTTAGATAATTCGATATTTCTTCATTGTAATTTTTGATGCTGTTGGCAACTATAAGCCCCTCTCCATGAGGGCCGAAAGATCTTCCCTCCTCAAGAAAATTTTCATGACCATTTAGTTTCTGCGAGTAATAGTTGGCTCTGGCGTTCATTACACCTAAGCCATATCCCCTTATCTGATCCGGCAATAATCCAGTACTTACTGCGGATTTGCAAAGTAAGTCCACTGGATCTGAAACTACTGCGAATGTACCGTGAAAATCACAATCTTTAGCTTTTTGAGCATAACTTTTTACTATCTTTGAATTACCTTCAAATTGTATAAGTCTTACATCAGATACTTTTTTACCAATTTCAGGTACACCCGTGGAAATACAGAATATGAACATGTCGCTTTTAAATAAGTCCTCTTCACTTTTTAAAGGCAGTATTCTGGGAAATAGAGAATTGGTATTGGAATCTGTAACTTGATTACATTCATATTCCCATCTTTTTATCTTGTTTTTATCGTGGTCGTATATGGATATAGTATTTATATATTTTCCACCTAATATCCTAAGTCCAGTAATTAAGCTTCCTCCTACATCTCCTAAACCAACTACAGTTAAATTCCATTTACGAAAACCGATATTATCATGGAAGACTGGAAAGATATGATCCAATTTTTCAGTCCAATCCGGGTAAGCTGTATTTAAACATATTAACCTGTTTTCTTCAATGGATTTTAAAAGCCAGTCTGGCAGGTTATAGTCCACAGAGCCTTTATACCGTATGAGTTTTAAACTCTCCCTGGGTGAAAATATTTGAGAAGGATGGGTTACATAATAGCACATTTTGGAACTATCTGTATTTTCATTCACCAGTCTGTAGATATATCCTCTATAAGTGGAAACGGTTTTTTCTTCAATGGATCTAAAAGGAAGATGTGTATCGGATATAAGCAGCTTGTTTTTATAATAATAATAGTAAAATTGCATTTTAACACCTCATTCTCCAAAAGTAATATATATTGATTATTCAAAAGCATGCTCCATTCGGATTAAAAGCTCCAGATCATTTTTAAGGTAGCCTGATGCAGGCAAGTTGAGGTTGAAACTGATATTTTCTCCAAGGTCGGGGCATCTTGGTGTGGCAAATACCTGACCCAGGCAGGATAGAGTCAAATTCTTCTCATGGATAATGTGATATTCTTCCTCTATTGTTTCCAATATATTCAGGCTGTTTTCCAGGCAGGTCTTTGATAAATTATATATATTGGATTTGGAAGTATTTTTTATAAATGCAGGATAAGTATAAGGTAAAATTAGGTTTATCGATGGAAGAAGGTTCCTCTCGGGATAACTTCCCCTATAAAGTGCATCTCCACCTATAAATGGATACAGAGAATTTTCATTAAACCACAGCTTTAACCTTGGAATAAAATATACGCTTTCGACAGATCTGCCCTGCATATCCATGAGATCCTTGCCTCTTCCAGATAGTACTGCTACGATAATTTTTTTTACTTCTACAGCTTCTTTTTTAAAAATAGGATCCACTGCTTTTATCCGGTATCCCTTGTGGAGCAGATTATCCACTAATATTACAGGCCTTTGGAAAGCTTTTATCATTTTTATCTGTGTATTTAGGTCCAAATAATGTGGGAATTCGCCTATTATGAATTTTCTCATGTCGGGGAAAAATAGTTTTTCTGTATGCAGTGCCTTGGTTACAGTATTTGGAATAACATATCGCTCCAGTATATCACCGTAGGGTACACACATGGCTTTACCCAATTTCCTTGGCACCAAATTGTATGTGGGGACTAGATTTTCTTTACAGATTTTTCTTATTAAACATTGATATACAAAATTCACGTTGAAAGAAAGTATGAGCTCTCCAGGATATAACCTGGCTATACTTTCAATTAACTTTTTACGGCATTTGCAGAGAGTGTTTAACACTTTAGGATTGCTCCTAAAAGGTTCTTTGATGACATTCTGTGCGTCAAAATTTATTATACAGGGAGTATTCATGTTAACTGCATATATAGGATTATTTTCATTACAAAAGGGAACCTTTATAAATCCGTATAATTTCAATAGAGAAGAAATATCGCTGTCGTATATTTCCCTGTTAAAAGCATTTTTGTATACAGCGTATTCATAGTCTTTAGATACGTATAGAGAAATAGCTTCTGTAAAAAGAATTTGTGCAAGTTCTTCTTTTTTGTATACATTCTTAATATAGAGTCCGTCTATTGATATGATTCTTCCTGTACTGTTTTCACGTATATACTGAGATACATCTTTATTTTCAAATTCATTATACAGTGTAGAGGGACGAATCCAGTGTAAAATACAGAAACCCAGTATCTCTCCAGTGTTGGTATTCTTAAGGAATACGATACAAAAATAGGATTTAAAAGATATCTCTCTGAGTTTATTTATAAATTCACCTGTACAATTGGGCATACACTTGCTTATTCTGTCCAGGACTTCGTTGTTAAAATCTTTGAATATTTCTCTGTCGAGCCACAGTGATTTTATGAAATCTTTGTCCTGGGATTCCCGTTGATAAAATCCATTTACATATATGTACTGCTCTGCCATAGGATCTACCAGGCTAGAAATGTCTCTGTTGTTGTCGATAGAAGTCCTGATTTGACTGGAACTTATGTTTGAATAATTTGAAGTTAAACTGAGTACTAATACATTCCTATCTATTTTTTTTGCAGCCAGCTTCAATAGATCTTTGTCTTTTCCCCTCTCAAATATTATATGAGAAAAAGTATGAATTGAATTCGGGGTTTTTGGAGCTTTATAGCTGGATGCATTCAAAAGAACATCGCTGCCTATGCACATGTAGACTTTTGAATTAGGAAAATTTTCTTTTAATGTTTTTAAATTTGATTCATTGGATATGTTTGTAGGGTACATATCAGGGTAAAGGTATATGTTTAATTCACTGGCCATAGACATAGTCACTAAATTTCGCCTCAAGAGATTTGGCAGGGTCTTTTTGGACCAGGAAAATTCATCTATGGATAAATATACTTCAAAATCTAAATCACGAATGTATTTTGCTATTTCCTTATGGCTCAGGGAGAATGGATCAAAGGTTCCAGGGAAAAAAGCTACTTTTTGAGGAACGGGTATATCTATATTGCCATAAAAAAAGTTGTAGTCTGATATAAATCTGTATATGTGATTTAAACTGGCGGATCTAGTTAAGAACAATAACTCTTGATTTTCATTGTCTGTAATCAATGTAAGCATCTTTTTAGCTATGAGTTTAAATATAAGTTCTTTTTTAGTCAGATCCATGGAATCTGTATCAAAGATTTCCTTGCCTATAACGCTGAACGCAGATTGTTTGACTTGAGAGTTGTAATCTCCTAGGCCATTTAGCAATATTCCAAGCATTTTATTCAATCTTTTTAAATAATTTAATTCAGATTCTTCAAAGCGGTCTTTATAGACCCAATAGTGTTCTATAATAGTTCCCACAGTTTTAAATATGAGGGATTTTAAATTTGAGTTTGAAGTTTTAACCTTGTAGATTGAATCATCTATAAATTCATCTAGTTCTTTTGGCTGGAGCCATAGGGCTGCCTGACCTGTGTATCTGGGGATGTATTCTGTAAATCTGTTTCCCTCTATTTCCAGGGCTCTTAAAAGTTCCACTGCAACTTCATTTCTTTCAGCCAGTGAAAGATAGGGCATGATCTCTAGTACAGCTGATCCAGCTGTATTTCTAACTGTTTCTACAGCACTTACCTTTAATAAATTGCAGAAATGTATAGCTGTGTGAAGGCCTGTTAACTGAGGGTCATCAAGTGCGTGATACAAAAGCAGTTCCACCTGGTTCTTTTTTCTTATCCAGTCTGTAGCAGTCTTCAAATTGCTTAAAAATATATCCGTTACCACTTTGTTGTCCAGATCACAGTAATATTCAAATATGTCGATGTCATTTAAATTTAGTTTTTTATTTATCTTGAACATGAGAAAATTTTCAGCTGGAATTTTGCTCTTTGTAGTTATTGAAATAAAATGAGCCTTTATTTTTTCCATGAAGCTTTGATTTTGTATAATGTTATCTGAAAATATTAAGATAGTTTCCAGAGCTTCCATTCTTATGGTGCTGTTTCTCTTTTTTATCCCGGAAAATATATAGTTGAACAGAATTTCCTCATTTACTTTGGAAAGGTAACCCCAGGGGATATATTTACAAGCTTCAAGTAGAAAAATTTCGCAAGTTATATTTTTATATTTTTCCTCTTTGTAAAATTCTATGAGTACATCAATGTATTTTGGCATCAACGATTTTTTGCAGTTTGCAAAAAGAGAATTTATCATAATGCTTATGCTGTACCCTATATTGAATTTATGTTCAGAAATCACTTTATAACTAGGTGACAGCATGATTTCCATGTACTTTTTAAGGAGGCTTATCCCGGATGTAATAGGAGGTGGTATTTTTACATCCTGTGGTAATTCCTTCCTGTAGTCTTCATCAAAGGTGGCTATAAGAGTTCCCATTAATTCCGCACAATGCCTTCTTATATCATCTTCTGGATGAATCAGGTTTTCGTATAGAAATTTTAATGTTTGAAGTTTTTGCTTCTGGGTAAGATAAGTGGAGTATTCCTGAAATATTCGTATATATTCACGAAAGATTTTCCAGTCATTTTCACTTCTGGCCATTTCAAGTATGGCATCTAGAGAGTATTCATCCCTTAACTGGTACATGAGATTTATATTATGATTTATCGATAGATATTTCAGATTTTGGACTATATCATTTCCCTGAAGCAGAGTATAATTTTTGTTTTTTATCTTGACAGGACTGAATATGTGTTTTGGTTCTATGTCAATTCCTATATCCAGGAGAAAATTTTCAAAGTCCTTTAATTTGGCATAAACTCTTCTGTATCGTTTACTTTTTTGTGAATTCATGTTTTCCAGCTTGCTTGAAATTATGTAAAATGATTCATCTAGGGAAAATAATTTCATATAGGTCTGACTATTTTTAAATTCATTTTTTATCCTAAAATCAGAGTATATGAGAATTAGAGATTCCAGAGAAAGATTTTCTAATTCTAAATCCCATACGGAGTGGTTTATAGCTACATTTCTTATATAGTTTATTCCACATCTTTTAAACCACTGATCTGTATAGTAATAATGTAAATGGGGAACTTTTTTGGATTCCGCATATTTACACCCGTATTTTCCTATGTCATGACCGGCAGCAGCTCCGGATACTCTTCCCAGATCGACGGGGATATTTATACTTTTTAATTGTCTTGCTATGTAGAGAGATAAAAAATGTACACCACACACATGCTGCAGCGTGGTAAAACCTGTTAATTCACCGTTTATTTTCATCATCTCATAGGTATATTGTGATACAAAAGATTTTACAAATTTTTTGTATTCTTCAGGATGTTCCAGTTCGGATTCTTCTTTTGAAGTTAAAAATTGCAGTGGATAATGACTTTCCCATGTTCCATCATCAGAACTTTTTTGTATTTTACACAGTATATTGAATATGACCAGGTACAGTTCACAGGGAGCGGTTAACTGGGGAATCATTTTTACAGTTACATTTTCTGGAAAATTTTTTTGCAGGGTATATTGGTATAAATATAGAAGCCAATTGTCAGGTACTTTATGTTCCGAAAGTGACTCCAGCATAGATTGACATAGTATTAATGTACTTTTAGCTGAAAAGTCTTTGTTGAGTAATTGATTTTTAAGGGCGTCTCTGAATTTGTTACTTTTTATGCTCTTGTTTATCATATATTTATTTATATTATATTTTTTAAGCCACTTTACATTTGTAATTTTCCTGAATATTTTATTATAACTTTCTGTATAAGATATGGTATTCATAGATTACCTCCAAATACACTCTTTACAGAAATTATATACTTTTCATAAACTTTTTTCAAAAGAAAGTTAGTTATGTCAGGTAATATTTCAATTATTTTAATTTACGATTTACAATTGATAGTAGACATAGATACAAAAAATAACTATAATATAGAAAAAAACTGATTTGAACTCAAGAATCATTTGATTTGATATTTTAAATTATATAATATAATGGGGGTAATGTATATGAAACCGACAAAAAATAAGCTTGTAATAGTAGGTACAGGACATGTAGGCTCTGCAGTATTGAATTGTGCATTGTCACTTGATCTGATGTCTGAGATTGTAACTATTGACAAAATAAAGGAAAAGGCCGAAGGGGAAGCACTGGATTCTACACATACTACGTCTTTTACTTATAGCCCTAATGTGAGAATTCATTCAGGTGGTTATGAAGAATGTAGTGACGCTAGAGTTATCATAATAGCTGCCGGACCAAGCATAATGCCAGATGACAAATCCGATAGAACAGTTTTAGCGGAGAAAAATGTTGAGACCATGAAAGATGTGATGTCTTCTATAAGCAAGTATACAAAGGATGCAGTGATTATAATAATAACCAATCCATTGGACACCATGGTATATTATGCTCAAAATTATTTTGGATATCCTAAGAATAAAATATTTGGCACGGGAACTAGTCTTGATTCCTCACGTTTCAGAAGAATCATCGCCAATAAATACAATGTGGACCCTAAAGATGTTCATGGATATATGCTTGGAGAACATGGCAATTCAGCTTTTCCTACCTGGAGTCTTTTGAATATTGGGGGAGTTTCCTGCGATAGATTGGATGAATACTTTAGACCAAAGGAACCACTGGATCGGGAAAAAGTAGCTTCCGAAGTGGTGAATGTGGCTTATGACGTCCTTCACCTTAAAGGATTTACCAGTGCAGGAATTGCTATGGCAGCCTGCAGACTTGCAAAGGCAGTTTTGCTAGATGAGCACAGTATCATGCCTGTTTCCACTACCCTGGAGGGTGAATATGGTCTAAAGGATGTGGCATTAAGCCTTCCATGTATTATAACTGAAAATGGAGTTGAGAGGAGAATAGAAGTACCTCTTTCTGAGGATGAAATAGAGAAATTAAAATTCAGTGCTGGAAATATTTTAAAGACAATGAAGGCTGCGGGGTTGACAAAATAGTTTTTAATGATAACAGTGTGTAATGAATATCTAATAGTAAATAATTAAAGTATCTTGAGTTAAGAGACAACCAGATGCCGGTTCACTGATTGCCTATTCTTGGATGGAGGAATATGAATGAAGCCAGTTATAGGAATATGTGCAAATTATTTTAACGGATTGGATGAACTCTATGGCGGATTGGGAGGCAAGTTGGATTGGCAGCTTGTGCCTGATGATTATATAAGTTCAGTTGAAAAAGCAGGGGGAATTCCTCTGATCATTCCAATATATAATGATGAAGATAATATCTATAATATTATTAATGATATAGATGGTTTGATATTGACGGGAGGAAATGATATTTTCCCTGAGTACTATGGACAGTTTACAAGTACTAAAATTGGAGCCATAAATCCCAGGAGAGATAAGCATGAACTTACTTTGGTGAAAAATATTATAGATAAAAGCAATATTCCTGTTTTGGGAATTTGCAGGGGTAATCAGCTTTTGAATGTGGCTTATGGTGGTACTCTTTATCAGGATTTTAGTGAAATACCTCTTAAGTTGAGAAATAACATAGATATAAATCACTCTATGAGAGAAATTGAGAAATATATTCCAGTCCATCAAGTTTTCGTGGATAAAAAAAGTAAAATTTTCAGTATTTTCAAAGAAGAGGAAATACGGGTAAATTCCTATCATCATCAGGTTATTAAAGATCCAGCTCATGTTTTTGAAGTTTCGGGTAGATCTCCTGACGGGATAATTGAATCCATAGAGATGAGAGGAAACAGGTTTGTAGTGGGAGTTCAATGGCATCCTGAAATGATGTGGGAACATTATGAGAAACAATTTTCTATTTTTAAGTTTTTTGTGAATGAATGCAGTAAAAGTATTAGTGAATAAAGTCAAGCAGAGTTTGCTGAAAAGCTCACAGTAATGGTGAATCAAATTAAAATATAAAGGAGTGAGTATTGTATGAGAAAATTTAAATTTAGAATTTGGGACAGTAAAAATAAATGTTTTTATATAAGTGAAAATCCTTATCTTGAAGATGGAGTAAAAGAAGAAGGTAGATTTATAACTACAGAATTTACAGGTTTGAACGATAAAAATGGAAATGATATCTATGAAGAGGATATTATAGGGATAAATCAAGAGGAAAATTCCTTGAGATTACCTGTCAAGTTTGGCAGATATTCCTTTGATAAATTGATAGGCGAGTGTGGAGAGATCAGTGAGGCCACGGAACTGTATGGTTTTTATGTAGAAAATGAATATTTATACATACAAATGCTCAAGGGGAATGTGGAGGTGCTAGGAAATACTTTCCAGAATAAAGAGGTTTTGGAATAGTTAAAATATAAGAAAGGGAGTGCTGTAAAACTATTTTTTGAAATAGTTTTACAGCACTCTATTTTTATATCTAGATATATTTTTTACCCTCCTTGAGGAAAATATCTGTAGTTTTATCATCATGGTTGCACATGACAATAGTTTTCAAATCTATATCATCTTTTCTGAGAAATTCTACTGAAGTTTTAAGAAGTATTTCTGCACATTTTTCTTTTGGAAATCTGAATACACCGGAGCTTATGGCCGGAATTGATATAGAAGTTAAATTATAGGACTCCGCCAGATTAAGTACGCTGGTCATGGCTTTTCTCAGTT
The DNA here is from genome assembly GCF_042436595.1 of Clostridium sp. MT-14. Lineage (NCBI taxonomy): Bacteria > Bacillati > Bacillota > Clostridia > Eubacteriales > Clostridiaceae > Clostridium > Clostridium sp. MT-14. Next base: position 11,471 of record NZ_JBHMIY010000038.1, on the reverse strand, counting down.
TATTTTCTTCATTTCCCTCTCCCATTATTGGCCCTACAGTGTGTATTACAAATTTGGCTTTTAAATTATGACCATATGTTATGACAGCTTTTCCCACAGGCAGAGTGCCTATTTTTTTTATGATTTTATCGCTGTCTTTTTGTATTTCAATTCCACCTGCCCTCACTATGGCTAAAGCTGCCCCTCCACCATGACTTAGAGAGCTGTTTGCAGGATTTACTATTGCATCACTTTGCTCTTTGGTTATGTCTCCTTTTTTGATTAAAATTTTTTTATTACCTATTTTAATCATACTCGTTACCTCCTCTAAAAATATTTTGAGATAGGAAATGGTTAATAGCTGAGATTGAAATCTCCTAACTCTTGACTTTAATGATATAGTCATTGGAATTTATATGGAAGAATTGGCATATATCATCTATTTCATGAAGAGTTGCATCATTTATCGGAATTCCATTTTTAATTTTGTCATTATAAGATTCCACTTCTTTTTCACCATGGGTATATATCCTGACGGCTCCTTTTGCTTTTTTGGAACTTCTAAGTTCATCTAAATATTTTGAAAGTCTGCTTTCAATGGATTTTTTATCTCCAAATATACCATAGTCTACTGCACATAAAAAGTGACAGGTACCTGAACCGCCAGATCCGTCAAGATGGACATAATTTCCAGTAGAGCCCCCTGATAAAATTGCTGTGAATATTTCAACCGCTAGAGCAAAACCGTATCCCTTATGTCCTCCTGTTAATTCTTTAGAACCTCCAAGTGGGAGCAATCCGCCTCCCAGCTTTCTTGGTACATTGTACAGTATATCATAGGGGTCAGTGGTTTCTTCTCCATCTTTATTCAATGCCAGGCCCAAAGGAAGGGGTTCATGTTTTTTATTATAGACTTCAATTTTACCTCTAGTTACTACACTAGTGGCCATGTCCATTAAAAATGGATAGGGTTCAGCTGGTATAGATATAGCGATGGGATTTGTGCCGAGCATGGCTTCTTTGCCAAAAGTGGGTACTATGACAGCTGGTGAATTTGTCATTGAAATTCCCATGAGGCCTGATTCCTCTGCCATCTTAGCATAGTATCCTGCAATACCGTAGTGATTGGAGTTTCTTACAGAAACCATGCCAATCCCTGAAGCCTTAGCTTTTTCTATGGCAAGATTCATGGCTCTTTTACCTGTTAATTGTCCCATGCCGGCCTGACCGTCTATAACTGCGGATATGGGTGTTTCTTTTATGATTTTTGGACTGGAGTCAACTATTATCAAACCCTGTTTTATTTCACTGTAATATTTTACTAATCTCTGAATGCCGTGGGATTCAATGCCATATAGATCTGATAATAACAATACATCTGTAATAGTTTTACTGTCCTCCGGGTTAAATCCAAATTTTTCAAAGACAATGTGGCACAGCTTTTTTAGTCCTTCATATTTGACTTTTGAATATGTCATTTTTATCCTCCTATAAACACAATAATGTAGTTAATGGCTGGGGTTTAAACTTTTAATGAAGTTAAAAATTTCTTCATCAATTTTAGTTCTTAACTCTTAACTGCATAATAATATATTACATATTATAATAGTATATTTTGGTGTTTAATTCCAGTATGTTTTATACAGTAAATAGCATTATATTGAAATAATTGAAGCTATCAACTATAATAATGTTAATCATTTAAGGAAATTGGTGTAATTAATATTATTTGGGTATTGATATTTCAATGAGGGAGATGTTTGATACTATGGGCGGAGGGTACAATTATGTAAAGGTTAATCCAGCAGAAAATATGACTATATTTGTATTGGACAAGGTTAACAGAAACCAACAGCCCAAAATGGCAAATAAATTGATGAATTATAATAGTATTCATGGAGAACAGGTAGGGTTTATTGAAAGCCCAAAGACATTAGAAGGTAAAAGACAAGATGTTATCAGGCTGCAGATGATGGGTGGGGAATTTTGTGGAAATGCCGCTAGATCTTTTGCCGCATGTATGGTATTTTTTCATAATTCGACTATAAAGAAAATAAAAGAAAGATATTTTACCAGTTTTGAAATATCAGGAGTGAATGAATTAATAAACTGTGAGGTAAGGAATACCGAAAAAGAAAATGTTTTCTACTCCAAAGTTCAAATGCCTTTGCCGCAAAAAATTGAAAAATGTAGTTTTTCAATTGATGGCAAAAATATAGAAGTAAAAAAAATTGAGCTCTGCGGAATTACACATTTTATTGTGGATGCAGATGAAATTGAAAATAATGATGATTTGTTTTCAATGATAAAAAGATATATGGATAGAGAAAAATATGATGCATTTGGTATAATGTATTATGATCCACTGAAATATTTTTTGACACCTTTAGTGTATGTTAAAGCTACTGACAGTTTGTTATGGGAAAGAAGTTGTGCATCTGGAACTACAGCTTTGGCAGTTTCACTTACTTCTAATGAAGGTGAACATAATTATACCATAAATCAGCCTGGAGGAATTTTAGAAGTTTCGACATTCTATAAAAATAATAATATTAAAGAATTGACATTGGCTGGACCAGTGGAGATAGTAGCAAAGGGAGTATTTTATTAAAGAACATACACATAGTAGTGATTATCTCCTACTTTGAGAAGTTTGGGAGTATTAACACTTGTAGCGTTCGGATAAAATAGAATTGTTTAAAGGACAACGGTGATTAAGTGTGTTTTTGCATTTGCATCTGCAAAATAAAAAATGATGGAAGGTAAAAATAATGAGTAAGATATTAAGAATAGGTGATAAAAATTTTGAAATTGGTAAAAAAACCCATATCATGGGTATACTAAATGTTACGCCGGATTCTTTTTCCGACGGCGGAAAGTTTAATAGTATAGAGCGTGCTATAGAACATGCTAGAAAGATGGAAGCTGAAGGTGCGGACATAATAGATGTGGGAGGAGAATCCACAAGGCCAGGTCATATGCCAGTGGATCAGGAGGAAGAAATTGAAAGAGTGATTCCTGTAATAGGTGCGCTTAAAAAATATATAGATATACCTATTTCAGTAGATACTTACAAGGGAAAAGTGGCAGAGGAAGCTTTAAAAGCTGGAGCAAACTTCATAAATGATGTATGGGGCTTCAAAAAAGATCAGTATATGGCTGAAGTGGCAGCTCATTATAAAGTTCCATGTTGTCTTATGCACAATAGAAATAATAGAAATTACAAAAATTTAATGGAAGATCTGTTGAGCGATTTAAAGGAAAGTGTGGATATAGCTTTAAAAGCTGGAGTAGATCCGGAAAATATAATATTGGATCCAGGTATAGGCTTTGCTAAAGACTATGAACAAAATTTAGATGTCATGAATAACTTGGAACAGCTTTCAAAGCTGGGATATCCGGTTCTTCTGGGAACATCCAGAAAATCCATGATAGGAAATGCATTAAAACTTCCCACAGATGAAAGAGTTGAAGGTACTATAGCTACAACGGTGATAGGCATAATGAAAAATTGTGATTTTGTGAGAGTTCATGATGTGAAAGAAAATAAAAGAGCGGTAATGATGGCAGATGCAATATTGAGAAGATAAAGTGTCTGAAAGGTATATTGTAATCTATTTTAGATGCATGGGAGGGGAGAATATTGAGTATTCACTGCTCAATATAACTTATTGTGATGGATGATAATAAAATTAAAAAGGCAGTAAAGATGATTATTGAAGCTATAGGGGAAGATCCCGAAAGAGAAGGGCTTATTGAAACTCCAGATAGAATTGCCAGAATGTATAGAGAAATTTTTTCAGGATACAATGAGAGTCCTGAAAAACATCTAAAAAAGGTATTTACGGTGAACAGTACTGATATAGTATTGGAAAAGGATATTGTATTTTATTCCATTTGTGAACACCATCTTATGCCTTTTTATGGTAAAGTACATATTGCCTATGTTCCCAATGACAAAGTGGTTGGCTTGAGCAAATTGGCCAGGACTGTGGAGGTCTTTGCGAAAAGGCTCCAGCTCCAGGAGAGAATGACCGTTCAAATTGCTGATTCAATAATGAGATATTTGAATGCCAAAGGAGTTATGGTAGTTGTAAAGGCTGAACACATGTGCATGACCATGAGGGGAGTAAAAAAACCTGGAAGCAAGACTGTTACTACGGCTACCAGAGGAATATTCAAAGAGGACTCCAGATATAGGGAAGAAGTATATAAAATGCTCAATGTAGAATAAAAGTGTGGTGCTTATTGTGGAAAAGGTCAATGCCATATTGAAAAATCATGATTTTTGCAGATATCTGTCTCGGATAGATGATATGGAAAGAACCAGGAAATTTTGCAGGCACGGCATCTGCCATCTTATGGATGTCGCCAGAATTGCATATATAATGGTGCTTGAAAAAAATATAAAAGTGGAAAAACAAATAATATATGCAGCTGCACTGCTCCATGATATAGGAAGAGGGGAGCAGTATGAAAAAGGTACACCTCATGAAATTGCAGGTGTTAAAATTGCCAAAGATATATTGGAAAAATGCGGGTTTGATGAACATGAGAAAAGGCAAGTGCTGGATCTTATAGGCAGTCATAGAAAATCAAATAATTGGGATTCATTAAAGAAGATATTTTATAAAAGTGACAAGATATCAAGAAAATGTTTTATGTGCAGTGTATTTTCCGACTGCAGCTGGCCGGAGGAAAAGAAAAATTACGGTATTGAGTATTGATGCGCAGTTAGGAGGTCCCAGATGGATGTTATATATATAGAAGATTTAGAGGTTTATGCACATCACGGAGTAAATCAAGCTGAAAAAGATATGGGCCAAAAATTTTTGATATCTTTAAAATTGTATCTTGATTTAAGAGATGCCGGGAAGCATGATGATCTCAGCAGTACCATAAATTATGCAGTGCTCTGCAATGATGTGGAAGGGGAATTCAAAAAGAAAAAATATGATCTTATTGAAACATCGGCAGAAGTTCTGTCAGAATTTATATTAAAAAAATATGCAAGGGTGAAACGGGTAAAAGTGAGAGTTAAAAAACCCTGGGCACCCATAGGCAAGCCGCTTAAATGGGCAGCAATTGAAGTGGACAGGCGTTGGCACAGAACTTATATTTCTGTGGGCTCCAATTTGGGAGACAGAGAACAGAATATAAAAGATGCTGTCCATATTATAAATTCTTCTGATTCGAGCAGAATAGTCAAAATGTCCAAATTATATGAAACAAAGCCTGTAGGATATTTAAAACAAGGTGATTTTTTAAATGGAGCCCTGGAGTTGGAAACCTTACTGACTCCGGAAGAACTTATAGATTTTTTAATGCAGGTGGAAAAGAAGTTAAAGAGAGAAAGAAAAATAAAGTGGGGTCCCAGAACTCTGGATCTGGATGTGGTTTTATATGATAATCTGGTTACTGCAGATGAAAAGATAGTCATACCCCATCCGAGAATGCATAAAAGGTTGTTTGTATTAAAACCTCTGTGTGATATTGCACCCTATGTTGTGCATCCTGTTTTAAATGCCAGAATAATAGATTTGACCACTGAATTGGAAAAAACAGAAAAAATGTAAAGTAATCCAGCCTTTTGAATTTATACTCTTCAAAAGGCTGCTTTTTACTTGTTCGTGATATAGTTGAGCACAGGATCTCTTTTGTCTATATAATCCCCTATGGAGATTTCAACTATCTTATCAGGACTAAAGGTATTGTCATTATCTCTGGAGATTCTGTTGAACTGGGTGGAATATTGTATACTTATTTTTGAATTGGGAAGATCAAAAGTTCTTACAGCTCCAAAATGATTTGGTTTTCCGCTGGTTTCCTCACCTACAAAACTGGCGTTGGTTTCATCTCTCAATTGAACCAGGTTTATTAGTGCAGAGGAAAAAGTTGCCCTTCCGGTTATCACAAAAAATCTGTCTTTATTATTGAGTTTATTGCTTTTTATCCACTGTATAATTGAATTCATGTATTTGTCACTGCCGCCGGGATTGTCCCGCATGTCAATTACAAATTTATCCACAGGGTGAGTATCCATGAATTTAAGCATTTTGTTTGTAAAGTCCTCCAGGGATTCATTTTCTTCCTCCTCGCATTTGTTGTATTTGAAGTACAGCAGCTTTTTACTTTCCACATATTCATACCAGTAATTCAAATTGCTTTTTTGCCGGTAAAGTGGGTAAGAGCTGTCAGGTTTACCTGCTGCAATAAATTTGCCTTTTAAGTCATGGGCAGGTTTGGGATCTATATTCAAATCAAATATGTTTCCATGTATATCTTTAAAAGTGAAAGCAGTGTTTTTTGCAGGATTTACAATTTTGAGCCCATGAAGGATGTCTGCATTCATAAGGTATTTTGGAAGGCTCTTTTTTATCATGGCATAATTGTCTTTCACAATAAGAGGCAAAATATGTTCTTTTACTTTTTCCACATCCATGTCATCTATTTTCAAAAGCTTTCCATAGAGGGATCTTTTGTATTGAGCGGTGGTGTTTATGACGTAAATACCATCCTTGAAATAATAAAATTCAAAAGGATAGATATGATCTGGCTTTTTATAGGCAGAAGTATGACTGTCTCCCAGTGAAGCAGTTATTCTGTAAATTCCTGCAGTTATTTCGTCGTCGTTAAGCTTTGATATGGAATTTTTCAAATTCTCCATTTCGCTGTTGAAATTATTTTCACTGATTTTTGGAAAAGCATCCACGTGTTTTTGGGGAAGGGCATTTTGCAGGTAGTTTAAGTCCTTTTCCCATCGGGTATCCCTGCTGCCGCCCAGATATTGAGTTTCACAGGCTGCAAGTGACAAAGCAGAACATATAATGGATATACATATGATGATTTTTATGAATTTATTCATTTCAAACTCCTTTTCATGTTTAAGTATAAGCTCTAGACTATATCCTGACTGCAGAAGCTGTACAGAGAGGTGGAAACAAATAATATAAAAATGGAGACAGTGCCTATTATGATGCAGCTGAAGCGGATGTCTCTTAAATTGTAGATGTATGCTGCTGAAATATAGGGGTAGGCAGTAGGTATGTATTCAAGATGCTCTGTCTTATCTATCAGCAGGGTGTTCAATACAAAGGATAGAATTCCGTATAAAGAAGGTATTGTCATATTTTTGCTCATATTTACGATCAGTACTGGAATGGGAATCAGCAAGAACTGAAAAAGCAGGGAACATGCCTGGGCTTTAACAGTGGTTATCATCAGGGAATACTCTGGTATAGCTCCGTGTAAAAAATAATAACTGACAGGTATGGACAAGCTTTCGACTATGTATGTAATGAATATGAGAACATAAATTGAAATTAATTTTCCCATAAAAATTTTAAACCTGCTTACAGGGTAGGTATACAATGTGCTGGCAGTCTTGTCTGAGAATTCCCTTGAGAAAACATAGGCTGCAGCAAGTGTAAAAAGTATGGGATATATCATTAGAAAATTTATCTGGTCTATGTTGTAGGCATATTTTTCGTAAATCATCTCACTTTCTGTAATAAATCTTGCCAGAAACATGAGTATTGTCATGGACGTGCCTCCGATTAAGATAAGGGAAGATGTATAGCTTCTTTTTAATTTCAAGAGTTCACAGTATATTATGTTTGGCATTTCAAGGCCTCCTTATTTATTCTGAAATTCAAAGTGCAAAAAGTAAGTTTCACAGAAATCTGACAATCACTCCATATCCATGAATTTGCAGCAATAAATGCAGAAGAGGATGGATATGGAAAGGATGAATATAATATTTGTGAAAAGAAGTATAAAGTCAATGGGATCTCCCTTGTAAAAGAAGTATATGGGAAGTGAGGGAAGCATCAAAGGTGACATCTGGAGATATATGCCTCCTGCAGCCATGAAGAATGAAGATGAAACTGCTGCCAGTATTCCGTAAACCAGGGGAAAGACAATATTCTTTGTAATTATTCCAATGAATACAGGTATAGAAATTATTAAAAACTGAAATAACATGGAATAAAGATTGACTTTTATATCCGTAATTATAAAACTCAGAGATGGAAGTTCCTCCCAGGCTATGTACAAGGCAGCGTAAACAGCGGCAAACTGGCATATGTACACAAACAGGATTATTAAATATATGGCAATTAGTTTGCCTGCAAATATCTTTATCCTTCCAAAGGGGTAGGAGTAGAGAACATTGGCGGTTTTATCTGAGAATTCCCTTGAGAAAATATAACCTGATATAAAGGCAAAAAATATAATATACAAAAATTGAAAACACAATAATTCTGTACTGGTTCTGTAATCTTTAACCAGGGTACTTTTAAGTGCATCAGATATACCTGTGTAGTCATTGGAAAGGGACATAACACATTGAACAAGGGGTATGAAGATGGAAGCAATGATAGATGCAATGATCAGGTAGGATCTTTTGAGTTTTAAAAATTCACCATATATTATATTGAACATCTATTTTCCTCCTGTAAGCCTGAGAAAATGATCCTCAAGGCTGTCTATCTTCAAACATATCTCTTCTACAGACAAGTTATTTGAAACTAAAATCCTGTTTATATTTGAAATTTCCTGAAGCTTTTCATAAACCCGCAGATTATTCTTCTCCCAGATAATGTAGTCATGTATGTTCAGCTTTTCCTCCAGAACAAAAGAAGCTTTTTTATCGTCATTTACTTTTATGTTTATATAGTGCCTGTTTCTCTTCTGGAGTTCATCATAGGATATTTCCTCCAGAAGAGAACCTCTGTGGATTATCCCAATTTTTGTGGCCATAAGCTGAATTTCACTTAGAATATGACTTGAGATCAAAAATGTAATATTCTGCTTGTGGCACAGCTCCAGTATAAGTTCTCTGATTTCCTTTATGCCAGTTGGGTCAAGGCCGTTGGTGGGCTCGTCAAGTATGAGAAATTCAGGGTGATGAAGGAGGGCTCTTGCTATTCCAAGTCTCTGCTTCATGCCAAGAGAAAATTCCTTTACTTTTTTATTTTTAACATCCCTTATATCCACCAATTTCAGAGCTTCATCTATACAGTTCTTCCCCTGAATGCCCATCATTCGCCTGTGTATTTCCAGATTTTCGCCTGCTGTGAGATTTGGGTAAAATCCGGGATATTCTATTATGGAGCCTATTTTCTGGAGAAGATATCTCCTGTTTGCCGATTTTTGTGAAAACAGTTCTATTTCTCCGGAACTTGGTTTTACCAGCTGCATTATCATACGTATGGTGGTAGTTTTGCCGGCACCGTTTTCTCCAAGGAAACCGTATATGTCACCTTTTTCTATGGTCATATTTAAATTGTCCACGGCAGTGAAATTTTTAAAATATCTGGTTAAATTATAAGTTTTTAGTATGGTGTCCATTTTATTTCCTCCAGTTTTTTTGATTCCTGATATTGCAAAAAGGATTATGTTTATAATATACAACATAATCCTTACATAGTTTTTACAGGGCTCTTACAATTTTCTTACATTATGGGTAATAATGATCACTTGGTTTTGAAGGTGATTTTGAATTCTGTTTTTTTGAGAGGGATACTGGACAGGTCAATACGGCCATTCAAGGATTTTACCAGTTTTTTTACTATGCTTAATCCGATGCCGCTGCTTTTGGTGCTTGAATTTCTCGATTTCTCCACAGTATACAATCTGTCAAATATATAGTTTATTTCATTTTCAGGTATTCCAATACCGTTGTCCCACACAGATATAAAGATCATATTCTCGTTATAATTGATGTCTATACCTATTTTTGTAGCTTTTTCTGCATATTTCAATGAATTACCTATTAAATTGCTGAAAATCCTGTTTAGAGATTTTTCGTCTGAATTCATATATATGTTTTCCTCTTGAAAATTCAATTCAGGTTCAATGTTCAAGCTTCTCAATTCATTGAAGAATGAAATTATATTCTTTCGTGCAGTCTCGCATATGTTGATCTTGTTTATATCCAGTTTAAAATCATTTGAATCTATTTTTGAAAGCTGGAAAAATTCCTCCAGGGTGCTGTAAAGATAGTTACCTTTATCACATGTTATTTTCATGTATTTTTCTTTTTCAAAAGGCTGTAGTTTTGAATCACTCATCAGGAGCTCCATATACCCTAGAATGGATGTAAGCGGAGTTCTCAAGTCGTGAGATATATTTGAAATCATTTTTTTATGGGATTCTTCATTTAATTTGTTCTTTACGTCAACCTTCTGAAGCTTTTCTGCCAATGCGTTTATTTTCACCACAAGTCTGCTGATAAAACTTATGTGAGTCTGAAGCCGTATTCTCTGATTCAAATTTCCATGGAGTATTTCATCAATATAACAGCAGATATGATTTAATGCTTTATAAATATAAAGAATAATGAGGACCATAAGAATTAATGTAATTATTAAAATACAATCAAATATATCCATAATCAATCTCCAAGTTTATAGCCTATTCCCCATACAGTCAATATATATTTTGGCTGTTTCGGCATATCTTCAATTTTATCTCTGAGTCTTTTTATAGTTACCATGACAGTATTGTCATCCTTAAGGTAATCGTCTCCCCATACTCTGCTGAATATTTGTGCCTTAGTAAATACCTGTTTTGGGTTCTCCAAAAATAGTTTTAAAAGCTCAAATTCCTTTGGAGTGAGGTTTAATTCCCTGTTGGCCTTGAACACTTTGTGGGCAAGAGTGTCTAATTCCAATTTTTCATGCTGGAGGCAGGAGTATGAAGAGGTATTTTGATTGTATTTTATGTACCTTCTGAGTTGGGATTTTACTCTTGCTGTTAATTCTTTCGGGGAAAAAGGTTTTATCATATAGTCATCGGCACCAAGAGTGAGTCCTGTTATTCTGTCACATTCCTCAGTTTTAGCAGAAAGAATTATAATTGGAAGGGTGCTTTTTTTCCGTATTTCTCTGAGAACATCAATACCATCCACATAGGGCAGCATTATATCAAGTATGATCAGTTGAAAGTCATTGTAGCTTTTACAAAGTGCATCTCTTCCATTAAAGCATTGTGTGATATCGTAATTTTCTTTTTTTAAAGTATCACGTATAAGGTCGTTTATTTGTTCGTCATCTTCTATTATTAATATTTTAGATATATTCATATAAAGGCCTCGCTGTTTTTTACTTATATTATATAAGAATAAAAAGGTATTTATCAATAATTGTATTTTAATTAAGGTGAAATTAACGTAACCTGAACCTGGCGTGTCAATATAAGAATATTGAAGAAAAAAGTAGTTTATATCGGAAAAACATAAGATAAATTTATATAATAAATGCATATTATGAAGAAAGTAGGAGAAAATATGATAGAATATCAACTGTTGTTGAAAGCAGATGTGATGCCGTGAGGCTCATATCCAATATATATTTAGTTTTATTTTGATAATTATCTAAAATATATTGACAAAAATGCAAACAGATGATATACTATAAAAGCTGTCTTAAAGAAGAGCAGGCAGTTTGAGATGATCCTTGAAAATTGAACAGAATAAATATAGGGAAACT
>NZ_JBHMIY010000037.1:0-31370 GCF_042436595.1 Clostridium sp. MT-14 | reverse complement strand
TTTCAATTTGTCGACGTGTTTGACAAAATCGGCAAATTGGTTTTGCAAATTTAATTCAGGTAAAATAACTTTTGTAGTAATTATTCCATCTTGCCCTATTGTTGTCATGGTTGCAGTTTTAGATTTAGACATAATTTGGTTTCTAAAATAATCTATTGTGGATTGAACTTGAATAAATTCGGGAATGCATTTAGATAGATCTAGTGGAATTCTTATTACATGACATTCAAATATAATATTGTTTTCAACATCTCTGGGAACAACTGATGCTTTACCTATACCATCTTTATTTAAAGAAGAACGGCAAAACAATAAATCACCATATTTTATTCTATATTTATTCAACTGAATATCAGTCACATCAACTTTTTTTAATCCTTTCGTGTTTGAATATCTCCTATTTATTATATCCCCTATCCACATCACTTTAGCATTTCCATCAGCTTTATATTTATCATTTTTTGCAAAGAACCCATTTGATGCTTTTTCTCTTAATAATGAACTAAGCTCAACAACTTTCCAACTCATAGGATTGAAAGCAGGGTTACCAAACATCTCTATAAATCTCGATTTGACTAATTCATCCAGAAGTCTGATGGCTTCCCTTTTCTTTTTCAAAGCATCTTCAGCTTTTTCCAGTGCCTGGACTATTTCATTTTGAGTTTCTAGAGGTGGTATTATTACCTTTAGGTACTTTAAATCGTTTATGGAAAAACTTGCTTGATTAACAGATTTTTTAATTATTTTAGGCAATTGCATTTTAAATTTTACAGAGTTAAAGTAATAATATACATACTTTGGTAAAATAAACTTTTTATTACTTCTTAGACATAACAAATTCATTCCATGTATCATATTTAATTCACAATTTTCATAAATTGCCGTTTTACCTAAATGTTTTTCACTATTTATATGCGACATCAATATATCGCCTTCTTCTAATAAATAATCACTATATTTTCCTAATTCATATATTCCTGCATATCCAACTTTATTTATATCTATGCGTGAATTTGCTATAGTTTCTATTCTAGTAATGGGATATCCACCCTGTTGTTTCCCTTGTTTTATATTTGCTCCATTTCTAATTAGCAAAAAGACCTTTCCTAATCTATCTACTTTCCACCCTTCAGGCAGTTTCCTATTCTTCATGCTGCTTCACCATTCCCTTTAACTCGGCCACATCCTTCAGTATTCCTTTTTCCAGAGTTTCAATTTTCTCCAGTATCACCTGGGGCTCTTCATATTTTACCTCTTCGTATTCCACTTCTTTGTACCTGTTTATGGAAAGATCGTAGTCATTGTCTGCAATTTCTTCTTTCTTCACCCAAAACCACCTGTCATCTTTGTCCGGTTCAATGGTCCTGTGTGCTTTTACTTTTTTCCAGCTTTTTATGATATCCGGTATATCGCTGTCATCTATAGGATTTCTCTTATCATCCAGTGAAAAGCCGTCTGCTGTCATGTCGTAGAACCACACCCTGTCCGTCTCGCCGCCCTTTGTGAACATGAGCACAGCTGTGGAAACTCCTGCATAGGGTTTGAATACTCCCGAAGGCATGGATATAACTCCTTCCAGTGCATTGTTTTCTACCAGATTTTTTCTGATTTCCCTGTGGGCCCTAGTTGAGCCGAACAGCACTCCGTCCGGCACTATCACCGCACACCTGCCTCCCAGATCCAGTATTCTGTTTATGAGCCTTATAAACAGAAGTTCCGTCTTTGTGGTGCCTGCGCCTTTGGCCAGCGACTTGCTTATATCACCCTTGTCTATACTGCCTTTAAAAGGAGGATTTGCCAGAACCAGCGTATACTTGTTCTCCTCTTCATATCTCTTGGACAAGCTGTCGCTCTGCACTACATTGGGGTTCTCTATACTGTGAAGCATCAGGTTCATGGAAGCTATTCGCACCATGGAGGGATCAAAATCAAAGCCGTAAAACATGGAAGTCCTGAAATGTTCCCAGTCTCCGCTTTCCATCATGTCGCCAATTCTCCTGTGGACAATCCCCTCTTCATCTGTGAAAACACTTTCCGGTCTTGTGTATTTCTCCAGTATGTATTCCAGGGAGCCTACCAGAAATCCAGCTGTCCCGCAGGCCGGATCACATATTTTGTCTTCTGCCGTAGGATCCATTAACTCCACCATCATCCTTATGATATGCCTTGGCGTCCTGAACTGGCCGTTCACGCCTGATACAGAAAGCTTGGACAGCAGATATTCGTAGAGATCCCCCTTGGTATCCGTATCTTCCATATTTATTCCATCTATGATTCTCACGGACTCCTGAAGCAGAGAGGGCTTGGGTATCATGAACACCGCATCCTTCATCTCCGCAGTAAAGCTGGAGTCCTTGCCTCCCATATTTTTTATGAAAGGAAACACTTTCTGTGACACCACATCAAACATTTCATTTACATCCAGGCGCTTGAATCTGCTCCACTTCATCAGCTCCTCCGGGAATACCGAAGTATGGGGCTTATTAAGCCTGTTGTCCATTTTTTCATTTGTATTGTCAATATCATCCAGTCTCTTTATAAACAAGAGATAGGATATCTGCTCTATTACAGTCAGGGGATTGGATATGCCCCCGGACCAGAAATTATTCCATAGTTTATCAATTTTACTCTTTATCTCACTGTTTAACATGTATCTTGTCCCTTCCTGTTAAGAAATATATGATGCCCTGAAAGGCTCAATCAATTCATTAAATACCTGGTCGGTCATTTTACCGAATATACCCTCTACACCATTTTGATTGAAATTGGTATAGGGTTCTGCAAATAGTGCTGCAATGGATATCCCGCGGTGCTTGGCAATATCATTTTTTATTATCTCCAAGGTTTTTATCTGTGTGGAATTCATTTTGCTGTGGTGCTTCTGGATAAAATCTTCAAATCTTCTATTCAGTTCTGCTTCATCCACTCCCACAAATTTTCTTATTATGCCAATTATATCTTCACTGTCAATATCCGTTTTGCCGGATAGTTCATCAATACTGTACACAAAATCATCGCTGAATATGGAATATATGCTCTGCATTTCCTCCTCTGACAATTTCTCGCCCTTTCTGATCTTGTGAATTACAATTTGATCCTTAAGCTTATTTTCTATGGCAAGCTTTACCCTCTTATGATAAGGCTCCATATTGCCTCTGTAAAGCACTGAACCGCCGCTGATTTCCCTGGTCACCTGGCCTGTATCTTTTACATCCAGCACTACAAAGTTGCTTGGCCTGCCGCCTTGATATTTCACAAGATCCCTCACATCCAGCCTTATTTTTTCCAGCCTTTCATAGCTTAAATCCTTCCAGCCGGAAGGCTGCAGCAGTGATTTTACAAGCTCCCTCCTGCCCTCGAACTGATTAAGATTCAATTTCAGCTTTGAAAGTTTTTTTATAGTGCTGTTTATCCCTTCTATGAGATTTTCCCTGTTATTGGAAAGCTTGTGGAACATAATTCTGTAGATTGAGTTGTCAAATCTCACTGCCTCCGAATCATCACTGCTCTCTATCCATTTGGTCAGCGGTGCAATTTCCAGCTTCAGCTTTTTGATAAAATCCTCGCTTAAATTGTTCCAGTACTCTTTCTTTTTCACCTGTTCTATCTTTTTTCTGTTCTTTTTAATTTCTATACTGTCCTTTGGCAGCTGTTCCATATCTGCCTTTAATTTGGCTGCAAAGACAGTGCATATATCCATCTTCCTGATCTCCCTGAATTTTTCCAAAAGCCTGCACATAATTTCAAACCTCACCTGAATGGAAGTTTTCTGGAGCTTTGGCTCATATCCTTTTACGTGCATTTCAAAAAATTCAAAGTTCTTGTAACAGTCAAAAATGGCAAATTCTCTTTTATCCTGTCCTTCTCCAAAAAGATTTTCACACCTTCTGGTTCCCCTGCCTATCATCTGCCAGAACTTTACCTTAGAATAAACAGGCTTTGCAAAAACCAGATTGACAATTTCAGGTACATCTATGCCCGTATCAAGGAGATCCACGGATATGGCCACCCTTGGAAAATCTTCATTCTTGAATTTTTCGATCAAAATGGATTTATCCTTTATGTCGGAATAAATTACTGCCGCAAGTTTGCCCTTGTACTGCGGATATAGTTCATTGAACAGTGAATCCAGAAGATTGGCATGTTTCTTGTTTTTGGCAAATACTATGGTCTTTCCTATATAATCCCCCACCTTTATGCCCTGCTCCATCAGAGTTCTCAGTATATATCTGTTGGTATCCTTGTTGGTGATTTTTTTCTCCAGTTCCTTCTTGTCATAGTTTATTTCGTCACCGTCATAACCTTCTTCCTCTATCTGCTGCCTCTGCTCTTCCGTCATTTCACTATACTTTATGCCCTTCCTCAAAAAATCCGTAGTGGCATCTATTACCCTGGGCTCGATTAAATAGGGCGGTACATGGTTCCAGGCCTCCTCAATTGGAAAATTAAATGTAGGATCTCCATTGTCGCAGCTGAACAGGCTGAAGGTATTCCTCTCGATAAAATCCACCGGCGTAGCTGTAAGTCCTATTATATGCGAATCAAAATATTCCAGAATATCCCTGTAAACCTTGTAGACGCTTCTGTGGGATTCGTCGCATATTACAAGATCAAAAAAACCCACACTGAACTGTCTGTAGTAATTTATCATGGTCTGGTAAGTTGAAAAATACAAGGTGGCTTCCCTGTTGTCAGAATTTTTCCCGGTAAATCTGCAGGATATTTCTTCAGGCATGAAAGTTTTAAAACTGTTTTTGTCCTCTTGGGCCTGTTTCACAAGCTCGTCCCTGTCTGCCAGAAACAAAACCCTCTCAGCCCATTTTGCCTCCATAAGCCCCTTGGTCAGGGCAATTACCGTCCTGGTCTTTCCAGTACCCGTGGCCATCACCAGAAGAGCTTTTCTCCTTCCGCTCTGGTACCTTTCATAAACTCTCTTGATACCTTCTATTTGATAGGGTCTCCCGGCTATGTTCTTATCTATCTGAATTTTATTCAAGTCTTTACTGTACTTATGCCTGAAAAACAGCTTTTCCAAATCCTCAAGAGTATAAAATCCCCAGATTTGTCTTGGCTCACTGTACTTGTCATCCCATATGTATATCTCATATCCATTGGTATAGAAAACTATAGGACGTACCTTGTATATCCTCTCAATGCTGTCTGCATATTCCATGGCCTGCTGTCTTCCAATTATGGAATCCGCGGAAGTTTTTTTGGCCTCCACCACTGCAAGAGGCTTGTCTACTTTATTGAAAAGCACATAATCCGCATAACCTGTTTTTCCTTTCCCCTTATGATCCTTTAAAGGAAGTTCAATTTTCACCGAATCATTGTTTCCTACATTCCAGCCTGCATCCTTCAGCATTATGTCAATAAGCTTCTTTCTTGTATGAGCTTCATTGAAATCCAGAGTACTTTCAATTTCCTTCTGCATTTTTTTATCCTTCTCAGTTTGAATCAATTCAGCCGTCTGTTTCTTTACAGTTGCTAGCTCCCTGGTATGTTCTTCTTTTATTTTTTCTTTTTCTTCGGCATAGGCTTCTACATCATAAACCCTATTGCCAGCCGGTGCAGGTTTCGGTATTCTGTAGGTCAGGGGCCTGATCGACATATCCTTTGTAACCCTGATATAAAACCAGGCAGATATCTTGTACATGGAAACCAGGCACTCCAATGCATCCCTTTTGTTTTCATATCCGGCATGACTTGCTCTATTCCCGAACCTTCTCACTATATCAAACAAATCCGGAACGGCCTTGTTTATATTTGTAGTCCTCAAAAGTCTGATCTTGTCATTTTGTGTGGCAAATTTTCCTGCATTTACCTTGTACATTGCCAATATATAATCAATTATCTTTTCCCCGAACATACGCATCTTCAGCATTGTGGCATTGCTATCCACATGAAAATAGCTTTCCGCCTGAACCCCAAGTTTGGCCAACACAGGCCATCTCTTATTCAAGAATAAAAAATTAGACATATATCCCATCCCCTCAGTTTGTGGCTTAACAACTTATCCAGTTTATTTGTATACATTTAAATTATATACTAAAAATTTCTTTTTTTCATCCCTTTACTACAACAGCTCCACGTAGCCTTCAGTCCCATTTATCCGAACCTGCTGTCCGTCCCGGATCAATTTTGTGGCATTTTCCACTCCTACAACTCCCGGGAGACCATATTCTCTTGCAACAACTGCACCGTGCGTGGTAAAACCTCCGACTTCGGTAACCAATCCCTTTATTGTGGCAAAAAGTGGAGTCCAGCTTGGATCAGTAAACCTGGTAACCAAAATATCCCCTTCCTCCAGTTCAGCCTCTTCCACGGATAAGACGATTCGAGCACATCCTTCCACAACACCGGAGGATACTGGAATACCTGTTAAAGCCCCTGCAGGAAATTTTTCTGTGGAGAAATCCGAATATGGAACAAAACCGTCGGAAGTAATCACACGGGGTGGAGTAAGATTTTTAAAATGGACATAGTCTTCTTTTCGCTTCTCAATTATGGAGTAATCCACCCTATCTGTTTCAATTGCCCTGTATAACTCGTCAAAATAAAGATAAAAAATATCTTGGGTGCCATGCAGAATACCTTTTTGAACCAGCCTGTTCGCTTCCTTTCGCAGTGCCTTTTTATAAATTTGATAACGGCGTACGATGCAGTATTTGGGATATTCACGATATCCAATAAAATTACGAAGCAAATGGATGTCTTTTTTCATCTTTTTTACTTTTCTTTTGCCAGCCGGCAATTGCAGCAGACTACACAGTATTTCTTCTTCTTTTTTCTTCACTTCCATCCTGCCATTTATAAATCTGGTTTTGTGTTCACCGGGCTTTAGAATCCTAACATTGCTCAGCAGCATAGGCAATAATTGTGCAGGGTTTTCTTCAAAACGGGGTTTGGTAATATCAATCTCACCGGGACAGCGCATTCCGTATTTCGCAAGGAAATTTTTAAATGCCTTCTCCACTTCTTCTCCTCCAGCAAACACTTTCATTTTTTCAAAAAAATCTTTATCCTCCGAATTTTTAGACAGGTATTCCAATACTTGAGGATACTTCCGGATTGTGTCGGCCAAATCACATAATGCCATACCCATCTCAGTGGTCACATTATTTTCCAGGGATTTGGAGAGTAAATCTGCCGCATTTTTCTCTCCAAGCCAATTTTCAACATTTTTATTTATGGAATCATTGACTAAAATGGCCGCAATGATTGCACCTAACATTTTGGGGTGATATGCCATTGCCAGCAGTGAATCCCTGTCATTCTTTATAAAATCCAGGGCTGCTTTTCCAGAAAGCTTTGACAGCTTACCCTCAATTTCGTTGAGCTCAGAATCAAATTTTCCGGTTAATTCATGGATGATCTCCGGATCATTTTTCCAATGGATTTTGATTGCTGCTAAAATGGAAGATGGAGTAAAAATTCCTCCTTTCACATTCCTTTTGCCTTTCGGCAGAGATTTCATAAAGTCTTTTTGATCCAGAAGCTGCTTGATAGCACCCTGTATCAGTAAATCCTGCTTTCCTGTTGCCATAACCAGCCGCTTGCGCCCCAAGGCTGAAGACAGATCATGGGTAATGTCTGCATAAAGCCTGCCCCCTGCTCTTGTCAGTGAAATATCCGAGATCATTTGAAAAAATGACATGCCAAGCGGGTGTATTGCATCCGTCATCATCTGAATGTGTCCAATGGACATATACACCCTGGGCTTTTTGACATTTGGAGATTCCGGAATCGGAAACAAAGTTGTGATGGCCCGGCTTTGAACCATATAAAACTCATTTTGGTAAAAGCACCATTCAATATCCTGGGGGCATCCGAAATAGGATTCTATTCTCCGCCCAATGCGGGCCAGCTGCAAAATCAGATCATCGGGCAATACCTGTTTTTTCTGCCTGTCTGCATCAACCAACTTTTTCTGTATACCTCCGCTTTCTGCAGAAAGAATCTCCATATTTTGTACGCCGATTCTCTTCGAAATAATCCTCCCGTCTTGTATTTTATAAATATCCGGATTTGTAAGACCGGATACCATGGCTTCGCCAAGTCCAAACCCCGCGTCGATAGAAAGGGTCCTTCGATCAGAAGTCACCGGATCCGCGGTAAATAAAATTCCGGAAGCCTCAGAAAAGATCATTCTTTGAACAACAACGGAAAGAGAAACCTCCCGGTGCCGGAAACCGTTCTCCACTCGATATATTACCGCACGATCTGTAAAAAGGGAGGCCCAGCACTTTATTACGTGCCGCAGAATTTCTTTTCTTCCCCTGATATTCAGATAGGTATCCTGCTGTCCGGCAAAAGAAGCATTGGGCAGATCCTCCGCTGTTGCGCTGGATCGTATCGCAAAAGATGACCTGTCATCATAATTGGACAGTTCTTTCACAATGGCGGATTCAATATCCCGTGGCAGTTGAATACTTTCGATTTCAGCTCGTATCTTTTCGCTGATTTCTGAAATCTGTTTCCCATCAGTTGACTTCAGCTCTTCCAGATTTTCCAGCAGAGATTCAATTTTAAAATTATTGGCCAGAGATTCCCGAAAAGCAGTAGTGGTGATACAAAAGCCTTCCGGTACCCGAATTCCGGGAATTTTTGACAGCATCCCCAAATTTAATCCTTTACCCCCAACCTTCATCAAATCCATTTTATCTATATGAGAAAATCCAATAATATACAAATTCATTTTTCATACCTCCATACAAAGTTTTGAAATATTTATTGTTATATTTCATAATATACTTGGTTATTATGATTGTCAATATATTTTGAAATTCTGTTTATTATATTTCAAAACAATGGTATAATAATACTGGGTGATATTATTGTGAATGGTTATGAGAAAAGAACAAAACAAAAGAAAGATTCCATTCTTGAAATTGCTACCAAGCTTTTTATCGAGCGGGGCATAACAAATGTCAGCATCAGTGAGATTTCCACAAAAGCAGGTGTTTCACAGGTGTCAATTTATAATTATTTTGGAGATAAAAACAATCTGGCAAGAGAAGCCTTTATTTCCTATATAAAACAGGTAGTGCGAGAATATGAGGAGCTGTTGGACAGGGACATTCCCTTTTCTGAAAAGATAGAACAAATAATGTGTAAAAAGCATAACGCCATTTTGGAATTAAGTCATTCTGACTTTAGCCAGCAAGCCATGGAGGATAAGGCATTCCGACAGCTTTATAAAGAAGCAGCTTCAATTCAGGCACAATCTGTCTATGGAAAGTTTATACAAGTCGGGAAGAAAGCTGGAGCAATTGATCCATCTCTTTCAGATGATGCACTGCTTACATTTCTTCTTTCATCTGCATCCATCATGCACCAACCTGATTACTATAAAAAAAGTATAAAATATAAAGAAAATATTTTGAATTTATTTCTATACGGACTGCTTGGAAAACATCACTGACTTCATGATATTTCAATTTTAACACAGGAAGCATTGTTTTCATGTAAATCTCAAAATTCTATTTTGCCTGCTTTAGCGAAGTACTTAAATCATCCTCCGGAGTACTTATGGGTCTGATATCAAAAGTATCCACCAGATACTGCAGCACATTTGGGGATATGAATGCCGGCAGACTTGGGCCTAAGTATATGCCTTTTATTCCCAGAGACAAAAGTGCCAGTAAATCAGCTACAGCTTTTTGTTCATACCAGGAAAGTACAATGGTAAGAGGCAGACTGTTCACATCTGTTTCAAAAGCATCTGCAAGTCCGGTGGCTATCCTCACTGCCGAATAAGCATCATTGCACTGCCCTACATCCAGCAGTCTTGGCAGTCCGGACACTGTTCCAAAGTCTAATTTATTGAATCTGTATTTACCACAGGCCAGGGTGAGAATTATACAGTCTTTGGGTACCATTTTGGCAAAATCGGTATAATAACTTCTTCCAGGTCTTGCTCCATCGCATCCCCCTATCAGAAAGAAATGCCGTATCTCTCCTTTCTTAACTGCACCTACTATATCTTCAGCATGGGACAATGCTGCATGATGCCCAAAGCCCACCAGTATCTGTTTTTCATCTTCATCTTTTTTAAATCCTCCCAGTTCCAGTGCCTTATCTATTATCTCACTAAAATCCTTGGTTCCGTCTTTCAAAACCGGTATATGCTTTACTCCATCCCAGCCTACAACACCTGTTGAAAATATCCTGTCCTTGTAAGTTTCTCTTGGCCTCATCATACAATTTGTAGTCATTAAAATACATCCTGGAATTCCATCAAATTCTTTTTGCTGATTTTGCCACGCAGATCCAAAATTTCCAACCAGATGTTTGTATTTTTTCAGTTCCGGATAACCATTTGCCGGCAGCATTTCTCCATGGGTGTAAATATTAATTCCCTTGCCCTCCGTCTGTTTGAGGAGCATTTCCAGATCCTTTAAATCATGTCCGGACACTATGATAAATGGACCTTTTTTGATATTGACATTCACTTTATGAGGTGAAGGATCTTTATAAATGGAAGTATTGGCTTCATCCAGAGTCTTCATTACCTGTACAGCCATATCCCCAACTCTCATGGTCATGCGTATCATATCTTCAAGAGTTAAATTGTCATTTGTGGTAGCTTCCAGTCCTAAAAAATAAATATTGTCAACCTGTTCATTACTGTATCCCAGAAATCTTGCCTGATGTCCATAGGCACTTATGCCCTTCAATCCATACAATATAGTGGATCTCAATGAACGAATATCCGCATCAAGATTCTGATCATACATAATGCCTGCCTTCACCGAATCCTTCAGCATCATTTCCCTAGTATCACTCAGGTTATATGCGGCCGCATCCGGATACTGCCCTTCCGGTGCCTGAGCTCTTAAAGACTCCTTCACTTTTTGTGACTTTTTTAATAACCTTACATGGACTTCAGCATCAAAATTAACATTTGTCAATGTTGTAAACAGAGCATTTTCAACAAATTTCACTATCTCCTTGTCAACAGACTTTCCCCGTTCAATAAGGGGTTTCGCATAACTGGAGATTCCCTTCAGCTGATATATCAATAAATCCTGTAAATTTGCAATTTCCGGTGTTTTTCCGCAGACACCGCTTTTTGTGCACCCTTTACCTCCGGCTGTCTGCTCACACTGGTAACAGAACATGGAATTTTCCATATATACCTCTCCTTTACACTGATATTCCTTTTTCACTTTCTATTTTAACTTTATCCTTGCAAAACTATTCATATTTGACAACAAGATATTTGAAAGATTTTTTGTGCCAGTAAGGATATACCTACAATTCCGCCGCTGGCTATCTGATTGGGTTTTAAAAATAAATTAAATCCCAAAGCTGTTATTATATATCCAATTATCACCTGTATACACTGAATTAAATAATCATACTTATAATCTTTAATCATTTATCTAACTCTCCTCATCTTGTTTTTACATACATACTTGAAAATAGTTCGATTAGGATTATATCATTAAACACGAATAACAAGAATACTTACATCAAAATTTCAAATGAATAAAATCTTTTATATTACAGAATATATAAAGAGAAAGGAAGGGTAAAATGAATCTGACAACAGAAGACATATTAAAGAAAAAGCTCCTGGATGAACAGCAAAATGTAAGAGACTACCAGCAATACTCAGATAGAATAGACAATAAAGAGATCAATGAAATATTCAAAAGTTTTGCAGAAAAATCAGCTTATCATGCACAGACCCTGCAGAATTTATTAAAAAAAATCGAGTAGGAGGAAAATAATTATTTTATTTTCCTCTTCTAAATTTACCCCTTAAAGTCATGTATAAAGTAACCAATTAATAATAAATTTGCTGACTTACATTACTTCTCCCTCCTACTTTCTAGTTATAAATTAAAAGATATCATTAAAATGTTATTCTTTTTTCGACATATTTTGATATATAGCCTATGTTATAATAGAAGTAAAAAATAATTAACAAAATCTTTCAAACATACTAATTTAATAAATACTATAACTTATTAAATTCTACAATATTAATATTAAAATATATACCATTATAGGATAGGAATGAGATTTTATGAACAAATTAAAGTATAAAAAAATAATTCTCGCAGTCACATTAATATCCGTTATGTTAATAGTAACATCTGTATTTGCATTTAATAATATAAAAGAATCAAAAAATACTAACGATTCAACCTCATCAAATAAAACTATATCATCAAAGAATTTTAATAGCCGATTAACAGATTTTAAAACTGAAGATGAAATTAATAAAAACATAAAGGTTAAAATTAAGGAACCTAAATATAAGCATGCAAATATGAAACAAATAAATGTACAAGGTCAAAGACAAAATAACAGCTTAGGTTCATTTGATTTAATTGTGATGACATATAAAGGAGATGATGAAAAATATATCAGAATACAAGAAGCTCAAGATACAGGAAAACCAGAAGATTTATTAACTAACTCAAAGAAAATATCCATTAATGATACCGAAGCATGGGTTTACGGTGATGAAAAGGGTGACAATTATAAGCAAATTATGTTTTGGAAAAATGGAACATACTATAATGTTGCATCAGATATAGAACTAAATGAATTAATAAAAGTAGCAGAATCAATAGAATAATAAAAAATAATATATACTAAATCAATATAGTGTTTTCGGCACTTTCCCAGGCCTGTCACAATTGATCATTATTAAACAACCATGCTATCATAATGTCCTTCAAGGTTTTTAAGACTGCCAATATCAATTACATTTTTCATGTCTAGAGCATACATACCAAGCTTTAGCTGGTTATTGACTCTAAAAGTTACAAATTTCATATAACCATCTCCTTGCTGTAATAAGTCTACACATAATTGCACAGTCTACTTATCGCAATGTCATTGAAACCAAAGGCTTCCGCCTTTACAACCTTTCCATTTGCAACAGCTACTATCTCATTTAGCAATTCTTCTCCCATTTCTTCTATGGATTTTGTCCCTCCAATTACAGGACTCGCATCAAAATCTATATTTTCTTTCATCTTATTGAATGTTATCTTGTTTGCTGTCATTTTAAGAACAGGTACAAGTCCATTTCCTGTGGGAGTTCATCCCCTGTAGTAAACACAACTATTTGTGCACCTCCTGCAACAAGTCCTGTTACAGAAGCTATATCATATCCTGGAGCATCCATTATGACAAGTCCTTTTTTGCCTGGACCGACACCATAGTCTGTAACTTCCTCAATAGGTCTATGTCCACCCTTGTGATACATCCAAGTGACTTTTCTTCAAGAGTAGTTATTCCTCCAGCCTTGTTTCCAGGTGAGGGATTCCCATTTCTAAGATTTTCTCCAACATTTTTTAAATGTTCTTCATACCTTCTTACGATTTCATATATCCTGTCCTTTACTTCAGGAGTAGCTGCCCTCTCTGCAAGAATATGCTCCGCTCCTATAGACTCTGTTGTTTCACATAATATAGAAGTTGAACCAAGATCAACTAATCTGTCAGTTTCATTTCCCAGTACAGGATTTGAAGCAAGTCCGGATGTAGGATCTGAACCTCCGCAGTTAGTGGCAACAATCAATTTCGACAGTGGAACCTCTTCTCTTTGCTTCTTTGTTTAAAGTAGCTGATATACCTGTAAAAATCTATCTTTCTAAATTCTATTATAATTTATCTACAATGGTGGACTAATAATTTTTATTTTTTAACGCAAAAAAATGTTGACAAAGATGAATGTAAGGTTTAGAATTAAA
Organism: Clostridium sp. MT-14; assembly: GCF_042436595.1. Taxonomy (NCBI): domain Bacteria; kingdom Bacillati; phylum Bacillota; class Clostridia; order Eubacteriales; family Clostridiaceae; genus Clostridium; species Clostridium sp. MT-14. Next base: position 17,653 of record NZ_JBHMIY010000037.1, on the reverse strand, counting down.
TTCATTAAATAAAAGCCATGATGAAGACAAGTAAAAAAAACATTTCACCACCAGTGAGCTGGAGATAGTGTGAATCCAGTGGTAGAGTTTTTTTGAATAACACTTCGGAGTTGTAAACTGAAATATTTGTATGCTGTGTTTTAAGCAAGATCTTTCACACAGGTTCAGATTAAAGTAGGTACGCCGTATTCCATACGTTACTTTGGATACCAGTAGTAGCTGGAAAGAGACCAACAATTAGATGGTAAATTAGGTGGCACCACGGATAAGCGCCAGTTCGTCCTATTAATAAGACGAATTGGCGCTGTTTTTATATTTAGAACAAATTATAAAGAACGGGATGACCACACTATAATAGGAGAACTAATATCTGAATAACTATGACATATTTTGATAGAGCTTCTGAACTAGAAAGAATCCCAATTTCAGCTTTATAACTAAAAATGAAAAATAAAACGTTTATTAACTTTATCATGCTAGGAGGAATATTAAAATGTGTACAATTATGTGTTACACGGGAACAGACATAAAATATGAAAAATTTGCAAAGGCACTACAGAGAACCGAGTCTAGAGGACCAGATATGATGGAGATCTTAACTTTGCCGTCTGGAATTTTAGGTTTTCAAAGGCTTTCCATCATGGATTTAAGCTTTAGCGGAATGCAGCCATTCACGAGAAAAATGGACGCAGTTATCTGTAATGGTGAAATTTACGGTTTTCGTAAAATTAAAAAAGAACTGATAAAAAGGGGCTATAAATTTATTTCTAATAGTGATTGTGAAATATTACTCCCCATGTATTACGAATATGGGTTAGACATGTTTTCAAAATTAGATGCAGAATTTGCAACTGTTATTTACGATGGAAAAAAGGATAGTTACATTGCAGCACGGGATCCAATTGGAATTCGCCCTTTATTCTATGGTTATTCTGAATCGGGTAAAATCATGTTTGCAAGTGAAGCAAAAAATCTAGTTGGTCTTACAGACAAGATCCTGCCATTCCCACCAGGATATTATTATGCTGACGGTAAATTTACGTGCTATTGTAATATTTCAGCAGCAAATGGTCCCTATTATAAAGATGACTTGGAAATTATCTGCAGTAACATTCATGATAAGCTGGTAGCTGCTGTAGAAAAACGCATGGATGCCGATGCTCCTGTAGGCTTTTTATTAAGCGGAGGTCTTGACAGTTCATTGGTATGTGCTATTGCTCAAAAAATGAATTCTGAAAAACCGATTAGGACATTTGCCATAGGCATGACTGAAGATGCCATTGACCTAAAATATGCACAGGAAGTTGCAGATTATATTCACAGTGACCATACTGTTGTCTACATGACAAAAGAGGAAGTAATTGAATCGCTCGAGGAAGTTATCAAAATTCTTGGGACCTATGATATTACTACAATAAGAGCAAGTATGGGAATGTATCTGCTCTGTAAGAAAATACACCAGATTTCTGATATAAGAGTACTTCTTACCGGCGAAATCTCCGATGAATTATTTGGCTATAAATATACTGATTTTGCTCCAAATGCAGAAGAATTTCAAAAGGAATCACAAAAGAGAATCAGAGAACTCCATATGTATGACGTACTTCGTGCAGATCGCTGCATCAGTTCAAATTCTATGGAAGCAAGGGTACCTTTTGGAGACTTGGATTTTGTAAAATACGTTATGGCCATCGATCCTGAAAAGAAATTGAATAAATATAATAAAGGTAAATATCTTTTGAGACATGCATTTGAAGGAGATTACCTTCCACATGATATTTTATATCGTGAAAAGGCGGCATTTAGTGATGCTGTAGGACATTCTATGGTAGACTATTTAAAAGAATATGCAGAAGCATATTATTCTGATGAAGAATTTGAAAAACTATCTAAAAAATACGAATATCATGCTAAGCCATTTACAAAAGAATCTCTATTATACAGGCAAATCTTTGAAAAATATTACCCAGGACAGGCCAAAATGATAGTTGATTTCTGGATGCCAAACAAAGAATGGAAAGGCTGTGATGTAAATGATCCTAGTGCCAGGGTGTTGTCAAATTACGGTGCCAGCGGTAACTAATTAAAAGAATTCAGACTAATTTCCGTATCAAGTTTCAACATACTTGATACGGAAATTAGTTTACTCACCTTTAATTGGTATATTGATTATAGCATATATTGGTCCTAAGATTCTTATAAAATTCACACCTGCATCTTCGAAGTATCTCTTTTTAACACAAATGTCAATACTAAGTAGTATACAGTACCTAAGGTCAACCATACCAGTCCTATAATTTTCGACATAATAGCAAGGTGTATCCAAACATATACTATTATAATAAATCCTACAGTGGGCAATACAATGTGTTGAAAGAAATTATATTTCTTAGTTTTAAATACAAAATAATTAATAACTGCCACATGAAGTATCGCAAATGAAGTCAAGGCTCCAAAATTAACCAAACATGACAGTATATCAATCATTTCGCTGAATACGCTGCATACTATTATAGCAATTACAGCTACAAAAATTGTTGCAACATATGGGGTTTTAAATTTAGGGTGAATTTTTGAAAAAGCTTTTGGCATGAGTCCGTCTCTTGACATACTAAATAGTACTCTCGAAACTGCAGTTTGAAATGACAATGCACATGCAAAACCAAGAGCAATAGTTATTCCAATTTCACAAGTAAGTTTAAGTGCGTTTCCACCCACACTGAATGCAACTACATAGAATGACGTATTAGGATCTTTAAAGGCATGCCAGTCTGGATACGCCATTCCAGCTACCCAACACTGTATGACAAATATAATCCCACAAACTAACAGTGCTATTACAGTAGCTTTACCTATAGTTCCGCCTCCATCCTGGTTTTCCTCAGCCAATGTGCTTATACCATCAAAACCAAGATAACTTAAAACACAAATTGCTACTCCCGGCATTACTGCTGAAAGCCCAAGATTTGAATTAAATAACGGTTTCAGCGAAAATTCAGCGCCATTTACACCATGAGCTATTCCTATTACTCCACAAATTACAAAATATGTAAGTATGATTAATTGAAGGACAAGTAACACTTTATTGACTTTTGCAGCCATCTCAATTCCCCTGATATTGATTAAAGTATTACATATAATAAAAATAAATGCCCATAGGAAGATAGGTACTGAAGGCATCATATCGTGAAGAGCAGCTCCGCTTAACAGGTATAAAAGAGCAGGTATAAATGCATAGTCAAGTAATATTGCCCATCCGGCAAAAAAACCAACGGTTGTGTTTAGTCCTTTACTTGCATAACAATATACTGAACCAGCAATAGGAATTGCCTCCGCCATTCTTGCATAACTAAATGCTGTAAAAAGCATTGCAAGCATGCCAAGAAGGTATGCCAATGCAGCCATACCACTCGCCGCCTCATTCACAATTCCATATATACCAAAGGGTGCAATGGGAACCATGATGATTAATCCATAAATCACCAAATCTTTTGTCTTTAATACTCTATTTAATTCTTGCTCGTATCCAAAATCTTCAAGAGCAGTTTGTTGGAAATTCTCCTGACACTTTTTTTTCATAATTATATTCATTCCTTTCGCTTTGCTCAAGGCATAAAACGTAATGAAAATACTTGGCTTTGAGCGAATTTTTGTTTTATTATCAAGATAACAGATACTTTAACATAGGATTTCAAATCAGTATACCAATAATTATCAAGATTTTTTCTTAAAAAATAGTTTTAGTTTGAATATTCTGAAATTTACAGTATTACCGATAAACTCATTTTCCATTTCATGTTGTTGAATAAATTCTTACAACCTTCATCGCTTCAAGCTGCATCTCAAACTCTGCATTCTAAGGAAGTATCTCTTCTTTAGTTACACAGCAGTAGTCCCGTCACAAGTGAATACTACTATTGTTCATCTATATTATACCACATTTATTAAGTATTGATATTTTTACATAATCAAACTATTTAATCAATAAAAAAATAACAGCATCTGCCAAAAAGTAAATGCTGTTATTTTATTTATAAAAGACCTATTTTTATGCCAATTGAAAATCCTATTATTCCAATGATAACGGAGCTTAAGATATATACAAATGCATTCAACTTTTCATTATCTTTAAATAAATTAAATCCTTCGTACATAAATGTGGAAAAGGTCGTATATGCTCCTAAAAACCCATCTCCAAGAAATAAATACATGTTTGTACCAAATTGAGCTGAAGTCAAGATTCCAAGCATAATGGCTCCTGTGATATTTATTACAAAAGTTCCAACAGGAAATCTGGCGTTGACATGTTTTGATATAGTTTTTCCAATACCATATCTCGCAATACTTCCCAATATACCACCTGTACCAACTAGTAAATAATTCATCTCAATTTCCTCCTACAATTTAAATTACTTCGTCTATATCCTGAACATTTTCATCATAATCTGGTTTATGGTGATTATTTGTCATCTTTGAATTGAATTTGCTCCCAGCCATTATACCTAAATAGGCTGCTATAAGTCCCAAAGTCACTGACATGAGCATATAAGATACCGCTGCATAATAATATTTGCCGGTAATTAATTTTACTGTCTCTTTACACAATGTTGAAAATGTTGTATATGCCCCTATAAATCCCGTTGAAATTCCAAGTTGTATATTCTCATCAATTTTCAGTTTCTTACTCGTCACTGTAAGTACAAAAGCTAATATAAAGCTTCCAGTAATATTTATAAACAATGTATCCAACGGTATTGCAGTACTATAACTGAATATATTAATATTTTTTACAAAACTCCTTGATATAGCACCTAAAAAACCGCCAATACCAATAAAAATACATTTTCTCATCTATCAATTTTCCTTCCATTTTAAATTATTCTTTTGTAACTCATTTAAAAAATACTATATAAGAGAAGTTGTCTTCGGCCTTCAAAAAATAAATTAGCACAAATATGCATCTAAGACCACCTCTACAGCCTTTACTAAAAATAAGCATAAAAAAACTTCTACTAGCAATAGTAGAAGTCATTAATCACAGAGGATACTTAAGGGCAAACTTCACTACCTAAGACTCTAATTTATGTTTTTAATATTATCATAAATTAATAGATACATCAATATATACTTTAAGATATATTCACGTTCTTATAGCAAATCGTATTTCATGATTGCACCTTCAGAGCCTGATGCTGCAATCTTGCAATATAAACCCAGATATCCACGTTTAAATTTTGGTTCTGGGCGTTTCCATGTTTTTAAGCGGTTGGAAATTTCCTCATCGCTGACCATTAAATTCAAACTGCGATTTTCTACATCGATTTCAACTTTGTCACCATTTTTTATAATTGCAATCGGTCCGCCTTCTGCTGCTTCTGGAGATATGTGTCCCACAAAGCATCCATTATTCGTTCCGCTGAAACGTCCATCAGTTATTAATGCCGTTGATTTGGACAATCCACGTCCATATAAATATTTCATGGCCTTATACATTTCACGCATGCCAGGGCCACCTTTAGGGCCTTCATAACGGATAACAACTACATGTCCCTCATGTACTTTTCCTTCTAAAATTGCCTCTTCTGCCTCTTCTTCTGAATTAAAGCAAATGGCTTCTCCTACAAAATGATGCAAACTCTTATCAAATGCTCCAGGTTTTGTAATTCCCGTATCAGGTGCTATGTTTCCACGGAGTACAGCAACACCACCTTGATATCCAAACGGTTCTTTCATAGTTTTAATTACATTCGAATTCTCCGGATACTGGTATACATGATCTACAATATTATCTGCCACTGTATGACATGTAACAGTCATCTGCTCAGTATCTATAATTGTCTGCATCTCCTCCATTAACCGCATGACTCCGCCTGCCTGATAGAAATCAATCATATTGTATTTAGATGCTGGATTGATTTTGGCAATCTGAGGAGTCGTTTTCGATAACTCATCAAATTCCTCCAGTACATTAATATCTAATTCAGCTTCATAGGCAATAGCTGTAAGATGCATTACAGCATTCGTGCTGCCACTCATAGCAAGACACACTTTAATTGCATTTCTCACACTCTCTTTCGTGATAATCCTACGGGCTGTAATATTTTTCTGTACAAGTTCGACAATCTTAATGCCTGTATCTTCTGCAATGGCAAGGCGTGCAGCAGAAGCAGCTGGTATGATACCTCCATCCGGTAATGTCATGCCCAAAGCTTCCGATAATGAACACATTGTATTTGCAGTTCCCAGATAAGAACAGGAACCACATGTAGGACATGAAAGATTTTCTAAAGATACATATTCCTTTTCCGAAATCTTATTGGCAGTTAACATTCCGTAAGCTTCAGTACTTGAAGTCTGATCCGATTTACGGCCGTCAAAAACAATTCCTCCATCCATAGGTCCTCCCGGCAATAAGATGCATGGCATATCCAAACGTGCTGCTGCCATCAACATTCCCGGTACAATTTTATCACAGGAACCTAATAACACAATACCATCAAATAAATTGATCTGTGCCATGGATTCAACTGAATTTGCAATCAGTTCCCTTGAAGGAAGGATGTAATGCATTCCATCATGCCCTTGTCCCATTCCATCGCAACCACCAATCACTCCAAACTCAACTGGCGTTGCACCTGCACGGTATATACCATCCTTTACCCTCTGTGCAACCTGACGTAGATTAAAATGACCGGGAACACACTCACTCCACGCATTCGCAATTCCTATTAGAGGTCTTTTTAAGTCATCTGTTGAAAACCCCATTGACTTCCATGTAGCTCTATAATACTGATTCTGTAATCCACAAAGAATTTTTTTACTTCTCTCCACAGCTTTACTTCTCCCTTCCGGCATTATTTAAACGTATTTTTTCATTAATATAGATACTTTCTTCTTGTCTGTACGTATTTACGTACAATATATGCAAATACGTACTTTTGTAATTAAAAGTATCACTTTTCAAAATTTCTGTCAATAATTCATTTTCACTATAATAGCAGCTATCTCAGCTATCTCAAAACCATTTTCTTCTATTGATAATTACTTATCAGTTATATAAGTTGCTGCTTGAGACCTCTTATAATCTGCATTCCACTGACTATAGGCATTGTCATTTCTATGATCTTTCAAATTGTAATTTTGTTTTAAATAATCTCCAAAATCCTTTGTAACCTTATAGGCTCCCCATATATTAAGATGTCCTGAATTATTCATATCATTTTTGAAATCAAGATCTATTTCATCCATTTTATCATTATAATTGATAAATGGTATATTTTCTTTCTTTGCAATCTCTGCAACTTTGTTGAACATTTTGGCTTGTTGACTGACCCACTCATTTGAAGCAGCATCAGAATTATAGTCAAATGGAGTATTGACTAAAATCAATTTTAAATTATTTTCTTTACATAAGTCTATAATCTTGTTTAAATAGGCCAATGATTTCGTCGGAAGATTTACCGTTCCCGAAACTGTTCTGGATGTTTGATTTGCTGTTGAATCATCTTTTCCATATTTCTTGGTTCCAGCGGCAAATCCTTTAGCGTAGTATACTTCTGAACTATCATAATTGAAATCATTCTCTGTAAGTTGATTCCACCTATAATGATATTTCAAAAATGGTATCAGATACTCCAATCTGTCTTCAAGTGGCGTACAGTTCCATATGGCTTCCAGTTTATTCATCGAAAACTTCATATTGTCAAGCACATTGCTTATATACCCTCTTTGTCCATACTCAGCACTCTGAGCCAGATAATATGCATCAAGTACAACCACAGGATTTTCATGTTTCTTCAAAACTTCCTTCAACATGTAATACGTCATATCCATAGATTGGCCTCCTGTTGCATAGTTAAAACTTGTTATACCATAATCATGCCACAATACATTGGGATCTATTCCTCCATTCATATGACTTCCTCCCATTAACACCACATCATACGCATTTCCGGTATGGTTATACAAGCCTTCTATCAGCTTACTCCTATGATCTGTTTTCAGTATAAATATAGGGGTAATACTATAAATCATAAATATTAAAATAGTAATAAAAATTGAAATTTTTACAATTATCTTTTTAATCAAATACGCTCCTCCTAAAATCTAGAATATATAAATTGTTGGATATCATAACCTGAGCCATATACACCAAATATCAATATAACTATTGCTGAAGTCAAATACAGAGACCATCTGAATACCATATTTTGTTTCAACAATTCATCTCTCAGATTTTTTGTTCTCTGCAGCAGATCAACGATAAAAACTATACCCAGACTAAGCATTGCAACAAAAAAATTTGATGAATCCAATCCAAGTTTATACAGAGAGCCATCAGTAAATACTGAAGGATTAAAATAAAATATATTCTTAATTAACACTACAGCATTTTTAAAAGAGGTTGCTCTGAAAAACAGCCATGCAAAATCAACCAATATGAAATTAATCAATATCATAGATAATTTATAACCAAAGGAACTTGTCCTAATTTTAAATTTTCTCACCAGCATATCTCCTACAGGACTGAATAAATTTTCAACTATATAATATATACCATGTAATGTTCCCCAAACTACAAATGTAAAACTTGAACCATGCCACAGACCACTTACCATAAATACAATCATAACATTAAAATATTTTCTAGCTTTACTGCATCTGCTTCCTCCCAAGGGAAAATAAAGATAATCCATAAACCAACTTGTAAGTGACATATGCCATCGTTTCCAAAATTCTCTTATTGATTTTGAAAAATATGGTCTTTCAAAATTCTGTGACAGCCTAAAGCCCATAACTTGTGCTGCACCTATTGCTATATTTGAATATGACGAAAAATCACAATATAGTTGAAAGGCAAAAAATACCGTAGCTATCACTATTATAAATCCTCTGTAATTTGTTGGATTACTATAGACAGCATCTACAATATTTCCTATTCTGTCTGCCACCATTGTTTTTTGAAAATATCCCCATAACATCAAAAGTAACCCGCTTTTAACATTATTGTAGCTAAAATAGTGATTCTCATATATCTGTTTCATAAAATGCTTTGATTTCTGAATGGGTCCCGAGAGTAGCTGAGGAAAAAATGATACGAACAAAGCATATTTCCCTAAATTTTTTTCTGCCCTAACATCTTTTCTATAGACATCTATAATGTAGCTCAATGCCTGAAATGTATAGAATGAGATCCCAACAGGCAGTATAAAATCAAACGATGGCATATTTACAGCAATATGAAAATGATAAAAAACACGTGTAATACTTGTACTAAAAAAGTCATAATATTTAAATATAAAAAGAATTCCCAGATTACTCGATATACTAAAAAAAACAAGCAATTTTCTTATTTTTACTTTTTCTACCCTATCTATCAACAATCCACCAACATACGTAATTAAAGTGGATGTAATAATTAAAAAAATATATTTTGGATTCCACGTCATATAAAAGCAATAGCTTGCTGCAAGAAGCCAAATCCAACGTATTCTATTTGGTAGGACATAGTAAAAGATGACCACAATAAAGAAAAAAAGTAAAAACTGCGCTGAATTAAATGACAAACCAGAATACCTCCTAATTGTAAACAAATTAAAATACACATGTACATATCTTATTACATTTATGTGTCAAATAAGTTACAATTCAATACACTAGTCATAATAGTGGTAAAAATTTATGCATTTTAAAAAGAAGCTCATAATGAATAATATTTTTTATATTACAGAATCTATAAATGGAAAGGAAGGATAAAAATGAATTTAACAACAGAAGACATATTAAAGAAAAAAATTCTGGATGAACAACAAAATGTAAGAGATTATCAGCAGTACTCAGATAAAATAGACAATAAGGAAATAAACGAAATATTTAAAAATTTCGCAGAAAAATCAGCTTATCATGCACAGACTTTACAAAATTTATTAAAAAAACACAAAAGATAGAAGGTCTAAAAAAACCTTCTATCTTCTATATACATTTCTCTAATATATACCCATTCCTTAGTCTTGTGTTATAACATATCCCTTTAACTTTTCACATATATTTAATTATATACTAAATACCACTTTTTTCATTACCCTTAAACAAGGTCAATATTGCGGCAAAAGCGGATACCTATCATAATTAACTCATTTACATTTTGTTCATAAACCCAGGAATTATCTTGATTTGCCCATTTGACACAAATATATATCTATCTTATAATTTATTTACATAATTATAAAAAGCAAGGAAGCGAATTTAATATGCTAGGTGTTATCAAAACTGCAATTATAACTATAGTAATATCGTTTATATCTGGACTGCTCTTAGACTATTATAAAAACTTGGCACCCAGATTACTATGCCATGTGGGAAATGCCATTTCAATGAATCTAGAAGGTAAAAAAGTTTTCGCATACATTGTAACTGTTGCCAATGTATCAAACAAGATAATCCATGAAATAACCTTAGATATACAAAATAAACAAAACAACTTAAAAATTGCAGAAACAAAGATAACCAGGGGACTGAAATTTAATTCTTCAATAAAAGATAAAACTTTAGATGTCAATATACCCTTTTTGAGTAAAGGTGATAAATTTTCAGTTACACTCTACGTAGAAGGTCAACGTGCACCACTCGCTAAACCTGTTATCATACTCAGATCACCTGAAAAATTCAAAAGGATAGAATCCATGGAACAAAGGGGGCTTCTATTTTTATTGCTTAATATACCCAAAAATATAGTTAATGCAGTTTCAAAACCAACTGAAAAAGGCAATTATACCAAAGCCACAAATAAAGAGCCTTATAACTACAATAACAAAGCATTAAGTGATAAAAAAAGGAAAAAGACTTTCAAACCTGATTTAAACAAGAAGGCATTAATAGCAATGGCATCAATTGCTTTAATTGTAGTTGTGGGATTTTCAAGTAGAGCTTTTTTAAAGGCAAAATCCAATAATTCAAAGACACCTGAAGTAAATAGCACTGTTCAAAAAGAGCCTACTACTAATTCAACAGGAGGATCAACTAAAACCAACAGTACAACTAAATCACCTTCTAGTAATACAATTAAAAACACAAACACAACCAATTCGTCTTATAAAAACACCGGAAACGGAAATTCGAATTCAGGCAGTTCATCTTCTAAAAATAGCACTGAAAATACGGGCTCAAACAACTCATCATCTGAAAGTACTAAAAATAATAAAAACAATACTGAAAATACAAATACAACGACTAATTCATCTTCTGGTAATAATGGCGAAAATACTAATTCAAATAATTCATCTTCTGGGGATACTACAGGAAACAATAATTCAGCTAACTCATCTTCCGGCAGTACAGGAGAGAGTACACCTGAATCCAACTAATTAGCTTGATAATGATGAAAAAGCTTTCTGTGATATCTGATTTATTACAGAAAGCTTTTTTTATATAAATATCCTCATCTCTAAAAAGCAGGAAAACTTTTCGTATCATATTTTTAAACTTGACTTCATTTGGTATTTACTGTATTATATACTTACGAACGATCGTAAAGGGGGTAGTCAAATGACTATTACAGAAATAAAAAAAGCCGCGCTGCTAAATTTTACAGAAAAGGGATATGACGGTGCTTCACTTTCTGATATTGCTCAAGAAGTAGGAATAAAAAAGCAATCAATTTATTCTCATTTTAAAAGTAAAGATGAATTATTTCTTACAGTTATGGAAGAAGTTATTAATGAGGAGACTAAATTTTTGCATCAGTATTTCTCTCATTATCAACCTGATTTAAAAAACTACCTGGAAGATTTTATTTTAAAACTTAAAGAACGCTATACGAATAATAAGGAATGTAATATGAAGTTTATACTGCGTATGGCCTATATGCCACCAGTTCATTTGAGAGAAGAAGTTATCCTTAATTTTAAATTGTACTTCTCAGAACTTGAAAAGCTATTAAATAAATTATTTTTTAATACGGAAACTTTTTCAAAAAAAGCTGAAAGAGCTACTCTTTCTTTCATGACTATTTTAGACGGGCTGCTAGTAGCATTAATATATGGGGGAATTGAAAGATTTAATCAAAAATTCAGAGTCTCATGGGAAATATACTGGAGCGGCCTATTAAATGACTAAGTTTTTAGAATTTTAATTTAAAAAAAGATTGGCAGGAACGATATATGAATGAAAACAAAATTCCCGAAAAATATACTTATATTATTTTAACATTTACACTTATCTCAATTATTAGCTGTATTATATTAAATGCATTCCTATTTTATGGTTTTATGGCAAGCATAATTTTTTCTATATATTTATGTAGAAAAAGTGGATTTTCAATAATTGAACTCTTTAACATGATAAAAAGAGGACTTTATGAATGTAAATCGCTCTTCATTTTAATGGCATTAATTGGAGCCATGATTCCCATATGGATGTCTTCTGGAGTTGTACCAACTATGTTATACTATGGGCTCAAATATATGAAAGGTACAAACTTTTTATTTTCTGCTTTTATACTTACATCAGTAGTTTCGATATTTATGGGCACAGCATTTGGAACCATAAGCAGTGTAGGAATTGCATTATTAGCACTGTCAAAGATATTTGGAATACCAAATTATATTCTTTTAGGAGCTATAGTTTCAGGAGCTTTTATAGCAGATAAGAGTTCCCCAATATCAAATCTATTTAATCTCACTCTTGAAACCGTAAAAATAGAGTATAAAGAAGCTATAACATCCATGCTAAAGACATTACTTCCAACTTGTTTTATATCCGCATCAGTATATTATTTTATAGGGAAGAAATACAGTGTAGTTATTGAAAATTCTAATATAAATAATTTTATGTATGCTATTAACAGCAATTTTACTGTCTCACCATTAATATTACTTCTACCATTAAGCATTATAATTATGTTATTTTTGGGAATAAAAATGCTAAAATCAGTATTTTTAGCATTAATTGCCGGAATAGTTGTTTCCATTGTTTTTCAAAGAGAAGGTTTTAATCACATTATAAATGCCATATTAAACGGTTATAATATAAATACTAATTTTGTCCAATTGAATACAGTATTAGTTAGCGGCGGCATGATATCCATGATATCTGTGCTGCTTATAATAGCAGGTGCAGTCAGCCTAAGCAGCATATTTCAAGAAACCGGACTCATAATTCCAGTAATTAAAAGAATAACCTCTAAAATTAAATCGAGTGAAGAACTCATTTTAAAAACAGGACTTATAAGTGGTGCCTTAACAATTATAAGTGATCAAAGTGTTGGAATAATACTTCCTGGAAAGTTTTTAATCAATAAATATAAAGAGTTAAAAGTTAAAAATTGTATTTTAGCTAGAACTATGGCGGACACCGGAACAATTATTGCTCCTCTTATTCCATGGAACGTAAATTCACTATTTATTTTTATAACAACAGGTATTTCAACCATCTCATATGCACCTTATGCGGTATTATGCTACATGTCTCCCATAATTACATTTATCTTTGCTTTTCTACATAAGTTTCAAGGTAGAAAACAGACAAAAGAGATACAAGTGAAAAATACAATAAAATAATTTTTTAAATACTATATTTTAATATATTATTTAAGTTCTTTTTCTAAAAAATTACTTGTACAATCAATAACTTCATTTTCCCAATTTATACTATTAAATGTATGATCTGCTCCATTTACGGTATATAGGACTGCTTTATCACCATAAATATCCAGATATTTTTCTGATACACTGTGTTTAATAATTTCATCATTATCACCATGTATCAAAAGAACATTTTTATCATAGTTGACAGCTCTTTCAAAAACATTGATATTTTCCGTATCTTTTAAGAAGTCTATACCAAGCATTAACCCTCCCATATCCCTGAAACCATTTCTAAGCATTTTTTTAAGATCTTCTTTTTCATTTTTTTCCCTATTCATGACAATTTCTCTTATGTTACCTGCCGGAGCCCAGAGGCATAGCGATTGTATGTCTTCTTTTCTATCACCTGCCAGCATACTTGCAACAGCTCCTCCCAAACTGAGGCCCAGAATGCCTATTCTATTTTTATCAACAAAATCCAAAGACTTTGCATAATCAAGTATGGCATTTGCGTCATCAAGTTCCCTGGAAACAGTCATATCAACAAAGTCGCCATCACTTTCTCCACTTCCCCCAAAATCAAATCTAACGCTTGCAATCCCCCTCTCAGCTAAAATTCTCGATAACTTGACAAATATAAAATGAGATCCTATTTTATCACCTGTAAAGCCATGAAAAATACAAACTATTGGAATATCAGCTGTAATGTTTTCAGGAATGTGCAGCGTTCCTCTTAAAATTAATCCTTTACTTTCAATTTCAACTGCTTTTTGCATTAAATTACACCTCTTTTTTAATTCTAAAACAATTCGCTGTAAAAAGAAAGAGTTTGGGTCAGTTCATCAGTTCTTTTGGTATATGGCAGTATCCCCCTGGATTTTTCTCAAGATACTTCTGATGATATCCCTCGGCGTTATAAAAATTTTCAAGAGGAAGAACCTCTGTTACAATTTTTTTCTTGTAGTTTTTCTGCTGATTTTCTATGGATTTTTTTATAATATTCACATCATCCTCATCTATATAATAAATTCCGGTCCTGTATTGATTTCCCCTGTCATTTCCCTGCCTATCCACAAGTGTTGGATCTATTACCTTCCAGTACATTTCAAGCAATTTTTCAAGTCCTATAATCTGAGGATCATATTTTAAGAAGCAGGCTTCTGCAAACCCTGTATTTCCGCTGCAGACTTCTTCATAACTGGGATTTTTTCCATTCCCATTTGCATATCCAACTTTTGTCTTTAGGACTCCCCTTATACCGTCAAAATATGCCTGAACTCCCCAGAAGCATCCTCCTGCAAATACAATGTTTTTCACAGTTCACATCTCCTATTCTTTCACATAATTACTTTTGTATTTCCTAATTTCAAGCGAACTTCTAATATTCTTTAGTATACTGCTAAATTAATGAATTATAAAAGTTTTTAAGCATAATAATTTAATTACTTTATTAATTAAAATTTAACAGTTTGTATTATCTATAGGTTGTATAATATAATTTAACTATGGCAATTGTACATCATACAATAAGTAGTTTAATACAGTACCCTACTTTAAAAACCTGGACTGATTTCTTTATTGTTGACATTTTTCATTGTTAGTGAGAGTGAGTCCAACCCAACAGCAGAGCTTGGAAGTGTGGAAAACCTCTATTCAAACTTATTCCAGATACCAAAGTAAAGCGAAGGGAATGATTATAAAAATGAAAAAAAGTATAGTAATTACAATTCTAATTTTAGCTTTAAGTTTAACTGGATGTCAAAGTAGTGCCATAAAAGTTGAAAACACTCAACCGGCAAAAAATATTACAAAAAGCAATAATACTGAGTTGCCAAAAAATACTGCAGAAAACGAAAATACCAGTTCAGAAAAAAATACTGCAGAAGGTGAAAACTCCAAGTCAGCAAAAGACTCTGCACAAAGCCAAAATACTGAGTCATCAACTACCATAACAGATGATACTACAAAAACTAAAGAGAACGTGAATTCCAATACTCAAGAGAAAACCAATTCCAAGATTGACCAACCAAATAATAAACTGAATGAAGAAAATAAAAAACAGGAATATATAAATAAATTAGACAATATTGAATTAGGCTTTAAAGATTTCAACAATACTGAGAAAACAGCAGAAGATATGATGAATCACGCAAATGAAAGATATAAACAGTGGAATGCAGCTTTGGATGAAATTTATTATGACATATTAAAAGGACAGTCATCCCCAAGCGAAATAGAAAATTTGCAAAATGAAGAAATTCAATGGACAGATAAGAGAGATGCCAAGGCCGAAGAGGACTCATCCAAAATGAAGGGGGGAACAATGGAATCCATACTATATACCAACTCATCAGCCCAATCAACAAAAGAAAGATGCTATGAATTGGTGGACAAGTACATGAAATAATATCATCAATTTTGCCCCAATACAAATTACGGGGTACACCCTTTTCTTTTTTTCATTTTATTAAACCCTCATATTATGTATTTTATACTTGACTTATCAAAGTATTTTTCGATATTTTCTTTGAAAAATTCTTTCATATAGTTCAATTCATCATCTTTATATACATACTTGCCATACCCAAACTGGCCATACTTGAATTTCCTAATTTTCTCTTCCATAGGCAGCATTGTTTTAGGATACACTGTTAAAATATTTTCTTTTGCTTTTTTGGTAAATCTATGAGATATTATTTCAAAAGTGATCGGTGAATCAGAGAAATTATTCCCTATCTTATCTATAATATCCCTGTATTCAGTTTCCCAATTAGGATTCAAAAATACTGGTGCAATTATAAAGCCCACATTATACCCGGCATCTATAACTTTTACAGCTGCGTTTATTCTATCCTTAAGTTTAGGAGTTCCGTGTTCAAATTCACTTATTATTTTATCTGTATTTATACTGAATCTTACGGTAGTTTTCCCATTATGATTTAAACTGAGAAGATTATCTACGTCAGTAAATTTAGTCACAAATTTAAAATACCCATTTTTACTTTTCCCAAAGTGTATTATACATTTACTCAAATTCCCTGTATAAGGTTCAACAGGAATTGGATCAGAAGTTGCCGCACCTTCAAATACTGTTATACCTGGCAGTTTCTCCTCAATATATTTATCTGCTCTATTTAATATTTCATCTATATTTGCATAAACCTTTGTATAAGGCTTTTTACCCATTCTAGTATTGAGATAACAATACTCACACATTCCCATACAACCACTTACTAATGGCAATTGATAATTTGCAGAGGGCTTACAGGATTGAAACTCATAAGACTTTCTAATTCCTACTACCAATGTATTTTTACTTTCAAAATACATTTCAGAAGCTGTATTCCCCGGTATCTGCGTTATTCTTCCGCTTTTAGAAAATAGCAATTCCACATCTTTATGCTTAAAATATTCCATTATTTTTTTCCCTGTTTTATATTCCAACGCTGCATTTTCAAATATAACTCTTTTAGGCTGAAACAATGCCATTCACCTCAAGAATATTATGTGATTATAATTAAAAATTATAAGGGGTTAAAAAATATTTCTAATTATATGCAAAATGTTGTAACTAAAAGGCTGAAAGCAAATATAGATAAATACTAAATCTAAAATTTTATAGTTTTATTTAAATTATTTTTGACGAATTTTTGACGGCAAAAATATATAAGGAGCTAATCGAAAATGATTAGCCCCTTGCTTTGGTTAAAAGATAACAATTTAAAACATAGATTGTGATGTATTATACTATAATATAATAATTTGAGCAATAGAGAATTTCTGGAAATGCTAAATAAGAGAAAGAGCTCCTAAATATAGGAACTCTTGTGAGATTAAAAGTTTCTAGGAACTAATCATTCAATTACATTCTAACATATATTTATAAAAATTCAATAAACTACACAGGAATAAATTAATATATCTAGGATATACTATCAATGAAACTTTGTTACAATCATTCTTGCATAACTTGTTTATAGGGGTTCCGGTTACTACGGGGCTTCTATATTTTTATTATAAACAAACTTTATAAATATAGATTCATGGTTAAAATTTATGCTATAATAATT
>NZ_JBHMIY010000036.1:0-31850 GCF_042436595.1 Clostridium sp. MT-14 | reverse complement strand
TATATTTAACAACCAATACCAAATGATAATTTAGCAAAAATACTGGGAGAATTACGCCCTTTTTGTTAAAATTAATTTTTTGCAAAAACTACCACTATTACAAACAAAACATATAATAAAATATTACAGGCTAATCTTTTATCAGACAGGCGTTTCTTTCTCAAAGTCACCCATAAAGAAAAAATAGCTATAAATGTTATAACCGCTGATATTATTAAATATTTATCAAATAGCCATGGTGTAAACATTATGCCAAGGGCACTTGGAACAGTAGCCTGTATCATCATAGAACCACTAACATTAGAAAGAGCTAAACTCTCTTTGCCCTGCTTTACCCATATAACTGCATTTAATATCTCTGGTAATTCTGTTGCTACAGGGCTTAATAACAATGAAACCATATGTGGAGCTATCCCAAGTGAATTACTTAAAATATCTAATTTGTTCACAAACATTTGAGAGCCTGTAAAAATAACTACAAGTGCTCCTATAGTTTGAATTAAAATAAACAGCTTTTTTGGTTCCTCATTATTAGGTGTAATCTTCAATGGTTCCAACTTTTGAGCAACTTCTGGATTTTTAACATTCATCTCTTTATAAAAGTAAACCCCGTAAGCTGCCAAAAATAATATTCCAAGCCATGGTTTTATTGTAAAGGCCACTAAACCCAATGCAATCTTAAATACAAAAATACACATAAACCATTCTTGGTCTCTTGCCAATTTTTTATTATCATATTTAACTTGCTCACCTGATTTTCTTTTATTACTAAATATAAATATAGTTATTCCAATAATAGCATACGCAATTGTACTTAAAACAAGTGGTCCACCTAATGCAGCACCAACTCCAATATCCTTTTGTTTTGAATTAGTACCAAAAACTACAGCTATAAATGTAACAATACTTTCAGGTAAAGCTGTGCCAAAAGCAGCTAAAATAGAACCAACTGCACTTTGTGAAATATTAAAAGCCTTACCAACCCATTCGACTCCATTTACAAAAAATTCACAGCTAAAGTAAATTAAAAGTGCTGATATAATCATAATTAAAATTGTTACCATCATTTTTCTCCTCCTCTTGAATTATTTGAGGCTTATTTTTAGGTTAAGGTTGAATTCTATACATAAATTAAATAAATTTTCATATAAAACAAAAAACTTTCAACACAGTAGTTTTCTATCTTAAAAAGTCTTTTTTAACGTAATAATTACACTAAAAAAGACTTTCAGCACAACGATAGAATCATTGTGTTAAAAGTCTCGCTTGACCAGAATCAGCCATGACAAAGCCAGATCAAAGATCAGTATGTTGACTTTATCACCAATATATAGGCAGCTACTCCCTCTTAACTCTAAAATTTTTATTCTCGATAATATTACCATAAAGTTTATACACAGGCAATACCAAAACCGAATTTTTTCTTTCGGGGATATATAATTTAGATGTGTAAATTTGAGTTTGTCAACAGATCCAAAACTTCACACTCTCATTATATCTGGCTCACTTTGCTAAATTTCTTGTAAAATAGAAACATTAATACTGCGGCAGTCAGAGCTATTGCCGAACTTAAATAAAAAGGGGCACTATTGTTGACGTTATCATATAAAACACCAGCTATAAGACTTGCAGGAAGTAAGGTTATACCTATCAATGAATTATATATTCCCAATCCTGTACCCCTCTTATTTTTATCGATAAGATCTGAGACCAGTGCCTTTTGTACTCCATCTGTCGCTGCACTGTAAAGTCCATATAATATAAACAACAAAATCACTGATATTTTATTATCTGTTCTTCCAAAGCCAAAGTATATTGCAGAATAAAGTAGATATCCAAAAATAATAAGTTTTCCCCTGCCAAATTTATCAGAGAGAATCCCCATTGGAACAGCGAATATTACTGACACCGAGTTGAATATCAAGTATACAATTGGTATGAATAAAGCTTTTACACCAATGTCATTGGCCTTTACTAGCAGTAAGGCATCAGTTGAATTACCTAAGGTAAATATAAAAGCAATACCTAAAAACATGTAATATTTATATGAAAAGTCCCTAAGGGTAATTTTTTTAGGAAGATCATCTTTACTTTTCTTAGCTTCTTTTACAAAAAAAATTATAGTAATTAATCCAAGTATCCCGGGTAGAGCTGAAAATATAAATACCTTTCGATAATTATTAGGAAATACTGATAAAATTGCAAAAGCAATAAAAGGCCCTACTATTGCGCCGCTATTATCCATGGCCTTGTGGAACCCAAAATTTTTTCCTCTTTCACTATCACTTGATGAAGCAGCAACAAGGCTGTCTCTTGGAGCAGTCCTTATACCCTTTCCAACCCTTTCGCTGAATCTTATAGCTAATACCTGCAAAGGTGAAGTTACTATTGAAAATAATGGGGATAAAACAGCTGTAAATCCATATCCAATGATCATAAAAGGTTTGTTTTTGCCAATTTTATCACTCCACCAGCCCGATACAGCTTTAAGAACTGAAGCCGTACTTTCTGCAATTCCTTCAATAAGAGATACCTCTGTTTTTGATGCACCTATGGACATTAAAAATAACGGCATAATAGAATATATCATTTTAGTAGTTGTATCCGTTAAAAAGCTGGTCATACCAGTAAAAAAGATGTTGCGTTCAATTCCCAAGATCTTTTTATCTCTTTTATTATTAATGTACACATTCATCCTCCCTTTAAAATTTTATTTTTGATTTGCATCAATTTTATATTCTTTTCTCTGAGGCCAGTATATCTTAAATTCAAGCTTTTCAATATCTCTTTTTTGTTTATAACTCATCCTTAAACTTGCATCTTCAGGAATACTTATGTCTCTGTCAAGGTCTTTTAAAATAAGTTTGATATTATTATTTTTTTTTAGATTTGATACATTTGAACAAATGTCATCCAACAGCTGCTCGTATTTGCCAAATTCATCTGCTGAAATCTGATAGCTTTCAGCATTATTGACATAATTGCGCGAATCACCGGAAGACAGCCATTTTATTAAAGCCTCTTTGCTAAACCTCCATTCTCTGCCTATCTTTCTGGCAGGTATATGTTCTTCTCTAAGTAATTTTATCAGCGTTTTTTCACTTACACCTAAAAATTCAACTGCTTGTTCAACATTTAATATATTATTGTCCATACATTTTCACCTCATATATATTATAGCAAAATCTATTTTTTAATGCAATAAATAAATGAATATAGCATGAAATTAGTTGTATATAATATATATTTAGATGTAATTGATAGTAAAATACTTATCTAAGCAATTTTTCTTATTTTTAATAAGAAAAATTTTGTAAAAGTAGAACAAGAATTCATTTTTTGACATAAACTATTTTTCATCATGACATATTGAAAATATACTATTTAATATGATATGATCATATATATACATATACATGAAATTAAACTTATCCAGGTGCATAGCAGTACTTATCTCCAACTTTAGGAAGCTGGAGTATTAGTATTGGCAGCGTTCGGATAAAAGCAAAAGATGCATTAATAAGCGGAGGAAGAACTAGCATGGAAGTAACATTGAATTTTGATTTTAAATTAAATAGATCCCAGGTATTTCAAGCGCTGAAATCCTATGGCGAAATATTAGAAGAAAAGGAAATAAAAAGCTTATACAACTTACTCCTTCCCACAGTATATGAAACAGCGGAACCTGTAGGTGTATTCAGCATAGAAAAAAATGACAATAGTTCTCTTTATAAAATTATTGAGAATTACAGCCATATAATATATTGTATAATAACTTTAGGAGACAACTGCAGCAAAAAAATAAATGAATTTTTTTCTTACGGGAACATGAAAAAGGGAATGGTAATGGATGCAATGTTCACTTCCTATCTCTTTGAAACAAGTTCCCAGCTTTTCAATCATATTTACAGCAAATCAAAGGAATTAAATTTGGGACTGAGCTGCAGAATATCACCCGGTGATGGAGAATTACCACTTGAATATCAAAAAAACATACTTGAAAAATTGGATGCAGAAAAATTTTTAAACTTAACTGTTACGGAAGGCTTTATGCTTTCCTCCAGCTATTCCATGGCATATATATACGGAGCCGATGGAAATTTACCTCTGAGTAAAAAAGATCATGATTGTTCCCGATGTCCTAACAGAGATCTTTGTACTATGAAAAATTTATGATTTCAGACAAATAAGTTATCTTGACTTATTTCTTTTCCTGTTTCTGGTTTTCTTATATACAAAATCCGAAGTAATTGCCAAAAGTAAAAATGCAGACAGCAATATCTCCATTTTAGTGCCCGCTTGAGGATAAAAATATGTAATAAGTTCAATTATCAATACCACTGTTCCCATTATAATAAGAAAATTTATTTTAAAATTAACGTATTTTTTGTCCACACCTTCTGCGTCCAGCATAAATTTCTTACGTACCGACTTGCTGTATTTCATCCCCAGTCCCTGAATAATACCCATAAATCCTAAAAAAGTTAGCAGACCTGTCATCGTGGAATCCATAGAATATACCTCCATCTATTAATATTTGTCGTATAAAAATACTTATTAAATTATATCACCTCAATATGTAAATTTCAAAATTTAATAAAATATGCTATCATTTAATTAAAGAAAAACTAATAGAAATTTGATATTTAACTTTCAAGGGAAGTGTCATTAAATGAATTTGAATAAAATAAAAGGCAACACTTATTATATAGATGGCCCAACCAATTGCGGAATATTTATTTTCAAAAATAAAAACTGCCTGATTGCAGATACAGGCATAAATAACAGTGAGGCTAAAAAAATAGACAATCTGCTTATTGAAAATAACCTTCACCCCAAATTCATAATAAACACCCACAGTCATTTAGACCACTGCGGCGGCAATTTGTATTTCAAAAAAAATTATCCAGGTTGTCTTGTATATACTTCTAAAAAGGAAAGTCTATTCATGGAAAATCAGGAGCTTTTTTCATCTATACTTTCCTCATCCTATCCTTCAAGAGCTTTCGATAGAAGCAATAAGCCTATAGATGTAGATTTTATTCTGGATTATGGAATAAACAAATTGAATGATGAAAAATTCGACATCATTGCCCTGCCCGGTCATTCCATAGAACACATAGGAATAATAACACCTGAAAGAGTATGTTTCCTTGGAGATTCAATTTTCAGCAGCGAGATACTTGATAAATACTCTTTTCCGTATTTATATAATATAGATGACAGCCTATCTTCATTGAACAAAATAAAGGACATGGAAGCAGATTATTTCTTAATAGGACATTCAAAAAAATTACTTGATAAAAGTGAAATATCCGAATTAGCAGATAAGAACATATCTAATATACGCAATTACAAAAACGAAATCCTAGATCTTCTGGATCAGCCTCTCACCCGGGAGGATATATTGGAGAACATAACTATATTGAATAATTTATCTTTAAATTTTTATGAATATCATTTAGATCTCAGTGGAATATCAGCCTTTCTATCCTATTTATATAACAATAAACTTATAAATTATTCCGTGGAGGACGGCAAATTATATTATTTCAAGTGAAAATAAACAGGCTTCTTAAATGAGCATTAGGGAAATTTCCCTAATGCTCATGATTTACATTTAAAGTTCACTCATTCATAGTACTGTGTTTTCTTCCATATATAAAATATATAGAAAATCCTACACCCAGCCAGATTACAAACACTATCTTGGTAAAAGTAGGCAGAGATACAACCAAGACTGAACAAAATATAACTGCAATTATAGGAGTGAATGGAACCCCTGGACATTTAAATTTTCTTTCTAAATCAGGCCTTTTCTTTCTTAAAATAATTACAGACAATGAAACTATTATAAAGGCAATTAGAGTACCTATGTTAGTCATCTCAGCCAGTCTTCCAACTTGTAAAAAACCTGAAAGAATCATTGCCACGGTTCCTATTAAAATTGTACTTTTCACTGGTGTTCCATATTTAGGATTTACCTCTGAAAACATCTTCGGAAGAAGTCCATCCCTGGAAAGTGAAAATAATATACGGGTACCTCCAAAACACATAACTAAAAGTACCGAAGTAAGACCGCAAAGAGCACCTACTGAAACTAGAGCAGAGCCCCATGAAATGCCTATTTTTTGAAGTGCAAATGCCACTGGAGCAGCAGTGTTTTTGTACACATAATATGGAAGTACTCCTGTCAGCACTGCTGAAACTATAATATACAATGCAGTACATATAAGAAGTGAGCATATTATACCAATTGGTAAATCTCTCTGAGGATTTTTAACTTCTTCTGCTGCAGTAGCTATTGCATCAAACCCGACATAGGCGAAAAATATTATTGCTGCTCCTTTAAATACTCCATTTACTCCGTAAGGGAAAAATGGATGCCAATTAATCGGTTTCACATGTCCTGATGCAAGAACAATGAATAGTATGACTACTCCCAACTTTATGACAACTAAAACATCGTTGAGCTTAGCACTCTGGCTTACCCCTCTGACTAAAAAAGTGATGATTATAGCTAAAATAAATATGCAGGGCAAATTTATGATACCGCCATTTAATCCGAGTGGATTGCTAAAAGCAGCTGGTATATTGATTCCTATCGCCTGTAATATTTGAACTACATATGCAGACCAGCCTACAGTAACCGTTGCCACCGTTACTGTATATTCAAGTATTAGGTCCCATCCTATAATCCATGCCCATATTTCTCCAAGTCCCACATAACCATATGTATAGGCACTTCCTGCTATTGGCATCATAACAGATAATTCTGCATAACATAATGCTGCAAAAGCACAGGTCATACCTGAAACTATAAATGAAAGAATTAATGCTGGCCCGGCATAATTTGCAGCTGCAACTCCGGTTAAAACAAATATGCCTGTTCCGATAACTGCTCCAATTCCCATCATAGTCAATTCAAATGCGCCTAAACTTTTTCTCAATCCTCCTTTTTTTGATTGAGAATTATTCAGTAATTCCTCTACAGATTTTGTCCTGAAAATCGAATTTGATTTTCCCATGTATGTTGTCTCCTTTCAATAAATAAAGCACTTTATAAATTATCAATCCAATAAAAATTAAGAGTACATAATTTTCATTGAATTTACATACTCTTAATATAATAGCATATTATAATTTAATACTTCTATTAGTCATAATAATTGTTATATTCTAAAAAATATAATCTATTCTATATTTTATATAACTGCAATATAATATCTTAATATAATCTATAAAAACATATAAAAAAGAATAATTATATTTATATGTTTATATTTATAATATATTTATTGAAATATTTATACTATATGCTAAATTAATACAATTATGTATTCATATAAAATAAAAGAGGGGAGATACCCTGCATCAGGCATCTCTCCTCTTTTATACGATTTACCATTATTTTATAAAACAGTAAATGAGAATCAATATATCATCAGACTACTTTCCATCTGTTGGAGAAGCTACGCTTTCCTCCTTATTCATCACACTGTGACTTCTGCTGTAGCTGAAATAAATTGCAAGTCCTATACACAGCCATATTACAAATACCATCTTGGTAAAGTTAGGTAAATTTATTATCAAATAAGCGCAGAACAGTATGGATACTATAGGTACAAAAGGCACCCATGGGCACTTAAATGGCCTCTCATATTCCGGTCTTCTCTTTCTCAAAACTATAACAGAGGCAGATACTATGATGAAGGCAAACAGCGTACCTATGTTTGTAAGCGTTGCCAATTCCCCTAGAGGAACAAATCCCGACAGCAGCATTACTATTATTCCGACAATGACAGTACTTTTTACAGGTGTACCATATTTAGGATGCACTGATGAGAAAGTTTCAGGAAGCAGTCCATCTCTGGACAACGAGAACAGTATACGTGTCGACCCATAGCTCATAACCAGAAGTACAGAAGTAAGCCCGCACACTGCACCAACAGATACCAGTGCAGAACCCCAGGAAATACCTATCTGCTGAAGTGCAAATGCCACTGGAGCTGCGGTAGTTTTATATACATAATATGGAAGCACTCCTGTCAGCACTGCTGAAACTATGATGTACAATACAGTACAGACAAGCAAAGAACCTATTATGCCTATAGGCAGATCCTTCTGTGGATTCTTAACTTCTTCAGCTGCTGTGGAAACAGCATCAAAACCTATATAAGCAAAGAATATAACTGCTGCGCCCTTAAATACACCGCTGACACCATATGGGAAAAACGGATGCCAGTTAGCCGGTTTAATATGGCCAACTCCCAAGATTATAAACAGTATTACCACACTTATTTTTATTATAACAAGTACGTCATTGAGTTTTGCGCTTTGGCTGACACCTCTAAAGAGGAAAAGCATTATTACAAACAAGATCAATATACATGGCAGATTTACCATACCCCCATTTAGCCCAGGCGGGTTGACTAAAGCTGCCGGCAGTTCAATTCCTCCCGATTCAAAAAGTGCCACTATATAACCAGACCATCCAACTGCGACTGCTGAAACCGCTACCATATACTCCATCAATAAGTCCCAGCCTATCATCCATGCCCAAATTTCACCTAAACCCACATAGCCAAAGGTATAAGCACTACCTGCAACAGGAATCATTGCAGCTAACTCGGAATAACATAGTGCAGCAAAAGAACATGTAATTCCCGAAAATATAAAAGATAATATTAGTGCTGGTCCTGAATAATTTGCAGCAGCAACCCCTGTCAATACAAAAATGCCTGTCCCGACTATAGCACCTATTCCCAGCATCATGAGTTCAAAAGGTCCCAAAACTTTTTTTAATGCCTTTTTCCCCCTCGTTTCAGCTAACAGTGCATTTAGATCTCTGGTTCTAAATACAGAATTATTTGTAGCCATACTTACACTCCCTTCAAAAATAATATTAATAAATTTAAAACTATTGTAATTATAGCATAAATTTATTTGTTTAAACTAATATAAAAAATATTCTGAATATTTTTCAATTAATTATGCTATTTTGTTTACCCCTTGTAATCATTGGTTTTACGGCGCTATTCGCAATTAAATTATTTTTTAAAAATATAATTATGGTATTTTTAGGTATATTTTTTTTGCATTTTAATAATATCTAAAAAATATATAGAGCATATATTTTAAATTATAAGCAATTAAGAATAATATAAATATTTAAAATTATGAATTGAAATAATTAATTATATATTACTTTAAATTATATATTTCTGATATCATATTAATATATAATATTAATTTTCTATTTGTCAAACTGAAAAATTGACATAAATAAAGTTCAAAGCACAAAAATCTATCAAATTTTATAATTGAACTTTGAACTTTGATTTTAAACAATATACCAGCATTTAAAATAAACTGTTAACTATTTTATTTCCATCTTGACTTACTATGCCATATTCATATAAGGATATCAATTTTCCGTCATACTTAGTCACTTTTCCCGTAGTCAGTTCCTTCACTTCGCCAGCTTCCGGATTATCCACATATATTTTTCTGTCTCTGGTAATATATATGTTGTTTTTATTCACATATGAGGGCAAAGTATATATTTTTCTCTTGTCAACATCCAGATTACTTATGAATATTTTATTGACCTTATTGTTTTCACCATTCCCTATGTATATATTATTGTTTTCATCTGTATTTAGAAGATAATGCATGCCATTTTCCCCTGTTGCTATCACTCTTCCTCTTCCAGTTCTGATTCTATTATAGGTTCTATCCTCATATATGAGCTCGTCACCATTTTCATCATTTACAGCTGCTATATTTCCAAGCTTGCATCTTCCAAAATTAACCAAATTCATTCTTATCATCACATCTATCCTGTATATTCTGGCATTTGTCTCTTCATTTCCACAGCTCATAACATATGCCACATTGCTTGGTCCTGAAAAAGCCACATGCTTGACCTCATAGAATTCATCCGGAAGAAGTATGGAAAGATCCTGATTCTTATCCAAATTTTTCAGCGGATATATTTCGTCACGTTTTGCATCATATGATTCAAATTTTAAATTGCTTGAATTTCCCCCTGTGCTCGTTTTCTCCGCTATAAACATATTATCAGTATCCAGATTCCAGGTATAATAGGACAATTCATTTTCAAGATTTACTTCTTTTTCATCATTTTTAATGGTATCAACCACATGCAGCGATTGGCCATCATAATAGGATATGTAATTTCCACTGCTTGCCACTTTGATCTGTTCTGCATATTCCGGTATTTTCACTTTTATTTTATGCTCCGCCTGTTTTGAAGAAATGTCAACCTTTTTTAT
This sequence comes from Clostridium sp. MT-14, assembly GCF_042436595.1. Taxonomy (NCBI): domain Bacteria; kingdom Bacillati; phylum Bacillota; class Clostridia; order Eubacteriales; family Clostridiaceae; genus Clostridium; species Clostridium sp. MT-14. The sequence goes on along the minus strand of NZ_JBHMIY010000036.1, from coordinate 21,552 downwards.
GCTGAAATTTGCGTCCCCGTTGAAATAAAACAAGTTAAGACACAAAAGTCCTATTAATTCTACAGCTACAGGTATCAGAGTCCAAATAATTATTCTCTTAAAGTTTTTCATCCATCCACTCTCCTCTAGGGTTTTACATATATGGCTGTAGCCACAGTCCTCTCCCCGTTCCAGTCACTTGGATTGTTTATGACCTCACCATTTAAATACATAGTAGTAGAAGATCCTCCATCCAGATTGCTTGCATTCACGACCCCCTGCTTGAGGAGTATATTCTGTACATCTTTCAAAGAAGCTCCCATTTTAAGTCCCTTCCTGCCGTCTATGGCCAGCATGACTATGGTTCCATCTGCTTTTTGTCCTATAGCTGTCCTTGGATTTAGTCCTTCATTTTCCACAGCTACGGTCTTACCATTTATTATGAGAGAATTTCTAAAAGAAATGGCCTCTACCACACCCTGGGAAAGTAATTCATTCAATGTATGATCTCCCACTATAAGCCTTCCGCTTGAAGTAAAAGCTGTCACATTTATTTCTGCATTGGGATTTACATCACTGTATACGAGCTTTCCCCCGGATATTATAATTCCCTCCGGATAAGCTCCTGTTCCCACCCAGAGCTTTCCGCTGCTGGTTCTATCTGAAAATCCCCCTCCATTTATAGCAGCCACCGCTCCATTTCTCTTTGCTATTTCACTGGTCCTCTCTCCCACTTCCCTGAGTTTACTGGTATACCCTATTCGTATCCTTTTAGGATCGTCTATCTCCAGAATATAGCCATTGAATTTTGAGGTGTCTATGTCATATCTTTTTATACTCTTATCTCCCACGTGAGCTATATTTACCCCATTTAGATTTTCAGTTTCCGCACTGGTGGTCTGGCCATTTTTCCCTTCCTGAAGTATTTGGTTTATCTTGTCTTTTGACAAAAATAAAGTGGCTATATATTGATGACTGAAAGTTGCCATAGCCGTTGCCACTATTTGATTTCTCACATTTTTAAAGGGACCGTAAAATACAAGCAATGGAGTAGTAACCATAACCACTGCAAGCTCATAGATTACAAATATAAAAAACAATTTAAAAGAAGATCTCTTCTTTTTTTTCCTTTTTCTCCTTTTCACATTACTCATATTAAAATAACCTCCATAAGATAAGAACTATTTTATATTTTACTATTAACTTAAAATTATTTCCACTTAAAAAATATTATGTAACAATAAATTAAAAGCTGACCCTTTTTACAATGCACAATGTACAATGTACAATTTACAATTCACAATTTACAATTAATGAGGGGTTTTCGGATAAAACCAAAAACCCCTTAGATTTGATATTTAAATTACTTTCCTATATCTTTTCTGAAGTACATGCCATTAAAGCTCACCCTTTTAAGGTTTTCATAGGCATATTCAATAGCTTCCTCCAGATTGCCGCCAATTCCATAGGTTACAAGAACCCTTCCGCCGCTCGTTTTAAAAATTCCATTTTCTTTTTTGACACCTGCTGCAAAAATTTTGTTTTCCTTCTTTAAACCTTCTATTTCAAATCCAGTTTCATATTTTGCAGGATATCCTTTAGAAGCTGCCACTACACAGCAGCATGCACCTTTTCTCCACTCCAGCTTGAAACTCGAAAGTCTTTTTGAAAGGGCAGCTTGAATCAGATCCACAAAATCACTTTTCATAAGGGGCAGCACCGCCTGAGTTTCCGGATCACCCATCCTCACATTGTATTCCAAAAGATAGACACCTTTTTTAGTTATCATTATTCCAAAGAAAATTATTCCGGTATAATCCAAGTTTTCCTGCTGTATTCCCCTTAAAGTCGGATCCATTATATTTTTTGCAAAATCTTCAAGCACCTTCTCACTGCAATAAGGATTTGGTGCTATAGCTCCCATGCCGCCGGTATTCGGTCCTACACCGCCGTCATAAATTTGCTTATGATCCTTTGAAGATATAAAGGGAACAATGGTATTTCCATCTGTTACAGTCAATATTGAAGCCTCTACTCCCTGCAGAAATTCTTCAATAACCACTTTTTTTCCTGCCCCTTTGAACACATCCCTTATCATTAAATCTTCCAATGCAGATTTTGCTTCTCTGTAATTCTGACATATGAATACCCCTTTTCCGGCTGCCAGCCCGTCTGCTTTTACAACTACAGGATAACTGCATACTCCAATATATTCCAAAGCTTTATCTATCTGATCAAAAACCGCATACTCTGCAGTTCTAATGCCATATTTTTTCATGAAATTTTTGGAATAAATTTTACTTCCCTCAAGCATTGCCGCTTTTGAAGAAGGTCCAAATATACTGAGGCCCCTGTCTTTAAATTTATCCACAATACCCTCTGTAAGCGGAACTTCAGGGCCGACTACGGTAAGATCTATTTTTTTTTCCAATGCAAAATCCATAAGACCATCTATATCCGTTATATCCACATTACTGCACTTGTCTTCTATTTCTATCCCGCCGTTACCCGGGGCACAAAATACTTTCTCCACTTTTGGACTCTGAGCTATCTTCCAGCAGATAGCATGTTCCCTTCCACCTGATCCTATAACAAGTACTTTCACTGCCTGGTTACCCCCTTCTACTTAAAATTAATGTTTAAAATGCCTTACTCCCGTAAACACCATGGATATTCCATTTTTATTGCATTCTTCTATGGAATCATTGTCTCTTATAGAGCCGCCGGGTTGAATTATGGCCTTTATCCCGTATTTAGCGGCTTCCTTCACCACATCATTAAATGGGAAGAATGCATCAGATGCAAGTACAGCACCATCTTTTGCCCTGTCAAGAGCCTGACAGGCAGGCCATATTCTATTTACCTGTCCTCCGCCGATTCCCTTTGCCATAAAATCCTTAGCCACCACAATTGCATTGGACTTTACATATTTGCAGACCTTCATTCCAAATATCAAATTATCCATTTCCTCTTTTGAAGGCTTCTTTTCAGTTACAACTTTCATTTCATCCACAAGTTTTGTATCAGCTGATTGAACAAGTATTCCTCCGTCCAGCTTTGCTATTTCATAGCTGTTTGTAGGCTTGGCTTCGCACTTTATTATCCTGAGATTCTTTTTCTTCTCCAGTATATCAACTGCATTCCCGTCAAAATCAGGTGCTATGACTATCTCCACAAAAATTTTTACTATCTCTTCAGCAGTTTTTGCATCTACTTTTCTATTAAAAGCTATAATTCCTCCAAATATGGAAGTGGGATCACATTCATATGTCCTTACATAGGCTTCATGGAGATCCTTTCCAATCGCCACACCACAGGGAGTATTATGCTTCACTGCCACGCAGCATATTTCATCAAATTCATTCACTGCTCTCCAGGCCATATCCATGTCCCTCATATTGTTATAGGAAAGCTTTTTCCCGTTTAGCTGCTCAAAATCCTTCATAGGAGCTTTTCCCACAGTTTCTGTATAATAAGCCGCGCTCTGATGTGGATTTTCTCCATATCTTAAATCTTCAGATTTCTTATAAGACAGGCTTAGGTATTCAGGATATTCTTCTTCCAGCAGGAAATTGCTTATAGCTCCGTCATAGGCAGACATAAGGTTAAATACCTTTCCTGCAAGCTTTCTTCTAAATTCATATTTCACATCCCCGGAGGATTTTATTTCTTCAATTACCGGAGAATAATCTTCCACATCTGTAACCACTACCACATCTTTGAAATTTTTAGCTGCTGCCCTTATCATGGCCGGCCCGCCAATATCTATAAACTCTATTTTTTCATCAAAACTTATATCGTCACATACCTTGTCAAAAAAAGGGTACAAATTTACAACAACCATGTCTATTGGAAGTATGTTCTTGCTTTTTATGGTATCCATATGTGCTTTGTTATCCCTTTTAGCAAGTATACCTGCATGTATTGCAGGATGAAGTGTTTTTACCCTTCCGTCCAGTATTTCATCAAATCCTGTTACTTCCGATACTTCTGTAACTTTTATATTGTTCTCTGCAAGGTACTTATATGTCCCTCCAGTAGATATTATCTCCACTTCCCTGCTGATTAAAAATCGTGCCAATTCCAATAGACCATTTTTGTTGTAGACACTTATAAGTGCACGTTTTATCATAACTTACGCCTCCATTTATTTTATTTGCAAATTTGAACTCTTCCCTGTTTCACTGATATTTTATTTTGGGAAATAAGTCTGATAACTTTAGGAAGAGCTATGTGCTCCTCTTTTAATATTCTCTTTTGAAGCTCATAAGCAGTATCTTCAAAATACACCGGTACTGATTTTTGAAAAATTATAGGGCCGCTGTCAGTGCCTGTATCCACAAAATGTACAGTGCATCCAGATACCTTGACGCCTTTCTCAATTGCAGCCTCATGTACCTTTATTCCATACATCCCGTCCCCGCAAAAGGAAGGTATGAGAGAAGGATGTATATTTATTATCCTGTTTTCAAATTCTGAAATCAGCTTTCCCTTAAGTATTGAAAGCCAGCCTGCACATACTATCAGATCTGCTTTGTTATAGAGCACTTTCAATATTTCATCCGATATTTTATCACCATAAACTTTTCTATCGAACACTTTGTATTTAATTCCATGTTTTTGAGCTCTTTCAAGAGCGTATACACCAGCTCGATCCGTTATTAAAATCTCTATCCTGCAATTTTCAAGATATCCACTTTCCACTCCATCTATTATTGACTGAAAATCCGTTCCGCCGCCGGAAGCCAAAACCGCTATTTTAAACATACTTTCTTTTCCCCTCTTTTTACAGTTCCTATTATGTATGCACTTTCACCCATTTTCTCAAGCTCTGATATTACATTTTCAGAGTCTCCGGAATCTACACAGAGTACAAAACCTATACCCATATTGTAGGTGTTGTACATATGCTGCTCATCTACTCCCAAGTCCATTATATATTTGAATATATCCGGGATCTCGTAGCTGTCTTTATGAATGACCGCAGTAAAATCTCCTTTGAACATCCTGGGTACATTTTCAAAAAAGCCTCCTCCCGTTATATGAGCCATGGCTTTCACATCAAATTTCCCCAGTAATTTCAACACAGGCTTTACATATATTTTGGTGGGAGTCAGAAGCACCTTTCCCAGAGTACTGTCACCAAAACTGTCCTCAAAATTTTTTATAAGGCTTCTCACAAGAGAATAACCGTTGCTGTGAACTCCGCTGGAAGCTATGCCTATAAGTGCATCTCCTTCTTTTACTCTGCTCCCATCTATTATATCATCCTTTTCCACAATTCCCACTGCAAAACCCGCCATGTCATAATCGCCTTTGGCATAAAACCCAGGCATTTCAGCTGTTTCACCGCCAATCAACGCACATCCCGCCTGAATACATCCCTCTGATACACCCTTGACCAAATCTGAAGCAACTTCCGCCTGTAAATCGGAACAGGCCAAATAATCCAGAAAGAAAAGAGGCCTTGCTCCATGGCACAAAATATCATTTACACACATGGCAACACAATCTATTCCAACTGTATCATATATACCCATCTGAAAAGCTATCTTCAATTTTGTCCCAACTCCGTCCGTTCCAGAAACAAGTACCGGATTCTTATATTTTCCCAATTCAAACATACCTGCAAAACTCCCGAGCCCATTCAGTACACCGGGAATAAAAGTACTGGCTGAATACTCCTTCATAAGCTTTACAGATTTATACCCTTCTTCAATGTTAACACCAGCATCCTTATAGGTTGTCATGATAAAACCATCCTTTACTCTAAATAATTTTTATCTTTTTCTATAGGTGCAGATATGGGATAGATTCCACTGAAGCATCCCACACAGTATCCTCTTTCAGCGCTGCAGTCCAAGGATTTTAAAATTCCATCTATACTGATATATCCCAGACTGTCTGCTCCTATTTCCTCTCTGATCTCCTCCAGGTTTGCATTGGCACCTATGAGATCTTTTCTATAGGGGGTATCAATGCCAAAATAGCATGGGTATTTTACAACAGGAGAACTAACCCGAAAGTGAACCTCTTTAGCTCCAGCCCTTCTCAATATTTCTACAAGCTTCCTACTGGTAGTTCCCCTTACTATGGAATCGTCCACTATTACGACTCTCCTGCCCTCCACATTTACTTTAAGCGGGTTTAGTTTTACAGCTACAGCTTTGGATCTAAGTTCTTTTGAAGGTGATATGAATGTCCTTCCCACATATTTATTTTTTATAAAGCCTATTGCATAGGGAATACCTGATGCTTCCGAATATCCAAGAGCAGCTGGTATTCCCGAATCCGGCACACCTATTACCACATCTGCCTCTACCGGATTTTCTTTATAAAGTATTTTCCCAGCTTTAATTCTGGAAGTATAGACATTTATTCCATCTATCGTACTGTCTGGTCTTGCAAAATAAATATATTCAAAAGAACAGGTTTCACATTTTGTTCTTTCAGCAAAATTTATGGATTTGATTCCATCCTTGTCTATTATGACAATTTCTCCCGGGGCTACATCCCTTACAAAATCTGCGCCTATAGAATCAAGTGCACAGCTTTCAGAACACAGTATGTAGTCACCGTTTAACTCTCCTATGCAGAGAGGTCTTATCCCATTTGGATCTCTCACACCTATGAGTTTATCTTCCGTCAAAATGACAATGGCGTAAGAGCCCTTTACGGCCTGAACTGCATCCACTACGGCTTTGCCTATATCCTTCTTTGCTTCCCGTGCAATGAGACTCAATATAACCTCCGAATCCACAGAAGTCTGAAAAATATACCCTGCATCTTCAAGAAGTGCCCTTATGACATCTGCATTGACTAAATTGCCATTATGTGCTATGGCAATGGAACCCAGTTTATATTTTACTATAAGGGGCTGGGCATTATTTAAAGTGCTGGATCCGGCAGTAGAATACCTCACGTGACCTATAGCACTTTGTCCTTTCAAACTTTCCAGCAATTTTTTGTCAAATACATCCGAAACAAGTCCCATTCCCTTATGGTATTTGAATTCTTTTCCATCTGAAACTACAATTCCTGCACTTTCCTGTCCCCTATGCTGCAGGGCATACAGTCCATAATAAGTGAGAGATGCCACATCCAGATCGTTTTTAGAAAATATACCAAATACGCCGCATTCATCTTTAAATTTATCTTCTTCCAGCTCAATACAGGAACAGGTGCTAAATTTATCATTCAAAATGCACATAAAATTCTCTCCTTTTATACCCATAAAATAAGGATTTAACTTAATTATTGCTTATTCTCTTCAATATTTCCTCATAGGCTTCCCTTACATTTCCCAAATCTCTCCTGAATCTGTCTTTATCCAGTTTTTCATTCGTCTTTGCATCCCACAGCCTGCAGGTATCCGGCGATATTTCATCGGCCAGAAGTATTTCCCCATTGAATTTTCCAAATTCAATTTTGAAGTCTATCAGTTTTATTCCCTGCTTTAAAAAGAATGTCTTTAAAACATCATTTATCTTTGCTGTCATGTCATATATGGTTTTTAGTTCATCAAAAGTAGCAGCTCCAATTCCAACTGCATGATAATCATTTATAAGAGGATCCCCAAGCTCATCGTTTTTATAGCTCAATTCATAGACTGTAGTTTTAAGGGGAGTTCCTTCTTTAAGCCCCAGTCTCTTTGCCATGCTTCCTGCCGCCACATTTCTCACTATTACCTCCAGCGGTATTATTTTTACTTTTTTGCAAAGCTGTTCCCTGTCGCTCAATTTTTTCTCAAAATGAGTCTTCACTCCATGTTTTTCAAGAAGTTCAAACAGCATTGAAGTGATTGTATTGTTCATCACACCTTTATCTGAAATCTGTCCTTTTTTCTGTCCGTTAAAAGCCGTAGCATCATCTTTATAATAAATTATAACTTTGTCCTTATCATCAGTTTCATACACCTTTTTTGCTTTTCCCTCATAGATCATCTTTCCCTTTTCCATTTTATAATTCCACTCCTTTTCCATTTTCATTTATAAATTTTTCTTTCATATTTTTTCTATATTCGAGTAATTTATTCTTAATTTCAGAATATTTAAGTGCCAATATTTCCACTGCAAGCATACCCGCATTATAGCTGTTGTTTATACCAACTGTAGCTACGGGTATTGATTTTGGCATCTGTACTATTGAAAATAAAGAATCAAGCCCTCCAACAGCCGCATTGAGCGGAATTCCTATAACCGGCAGCGTGGTGTTTGCTGCAATAACTCCCGGAAGATGTGCTGCAAGACCTGCCCCTGAAATTATACATTCACAGCCTTCATTTTCCAGCCTTTTTACAGTTTCCAGAAGTTTTTCCGGAACTCTGTGAGCTGACAGAATATAAGCCTCATATTGTATATCGAATTCTTTCAAAGCCTTTGCTGCACCTTTCATCTTGTCAATATCAGAACTGCTGCCAAATATAATTGCTACTTTCATAAAATATATCCTCCTTTTACAATTCACATTACAGTTCACAGTTTACAATTCACAATTAATGAAGATCTTTGGCTGTATCGAAAATAAGTCAAATTTGATATTTAAACTCTGAACTCTGATACTTAAAAAAGCTCCTGAAAATCTACATCGTAAATTTCCAAGAACCCCAAAATCGGCAAACCAATTTAAAATTCAGCACAAAAAACACGCAGCTTTAAATCACTTCAACCATAGACGGGAAATTTACGGTTTCCTGTAGAAACTCCTAAACCAGATTATTAGGATTATATGGATGCTCCATTCGTACTTGTTTCTGATATAATTATATTAACATAGTAAATTATATAATTCAATATATTAATTTCAATTTATCTTTTAATATTCGTTTAATTTGAAATTGTATAATCATTTATGCGAATAATGTTCACATCATATCGAACATTATTCCCAAGCAAACAAAACCACGGCAATTAATTTTAAAAGCTGTACAAAACAAGGAGGTATTCAAAAAATGAAATTAGTATGTATAGGGGACAGTTTAACTTTTGGATATGGTGTTCCCGAAAATGCCAATTGGGTGTCGCTTATAAAAGAACCCCTTCAAATGGAGGTGATGAATAAAGGTGCAAACGGAGATACAACCTCAGGAATGTTGTCCCGTTCTTATGAAGATGTAATAAAAAATCACCCCAATTATGTATTGATCATGGGTGGAATCAATGATTTCATGAGCAACAGACCTTTAAATATGGTAACAGACAATATAACACTGATTGTAAAAGATGCCGTAAATTCTGATATAATTCCAATAATAGGAATAGAACCGGCTATAAACAAAGGTATAGCCATGAAAAGATGGGATGATACTCTAAACTATGACAGAATAAATGAACTCCAGAAAGATTACAGAAACTGGATAATAGCATTCTGTAGTGAAAATAAATTTCATTACATAGATTACTATAAGTGTTTTTGTGAAAAATTAAAAGATACAGGCGCAAATCACCTGTTTATAGATGGCTTACACCCATCATCATCAGGACATAGATTAATGGCAGAGTGTACAATAAATTTCTTTAAATCCTCAATATAAACTTCTATATAGGCTATTCTTTATTGACATTTTGCATATAAAGTGATACATTTAAAATGCAATATGAGTTATATATCACTTATTAATGGAATATAGCATATAGTATATTAATATCATATGGGGGGATTATTAAAATGAATACTACTTCCTGCTTTTCCAGAATACCTGAAGACTTACAAAAACAGGTTGACGAGCTGATTTCCAAATCCGGACTTTCAGCAAAGGATTTTATAAAGGAATTAGCTTATTGTTATAATATAGAAGATGCAAAATCAGATTCGATAGTATTAGATTATTCAAATTACTGGAATAGTTTCGTAGATTAAAAACATGCCTCATAAATCTAGATTATGAGGCATGTTTTTATAAGCCTACAGTTAAATCAAATTTTAATTCAATTTGAGAATGTAATACTTCCAAACAGCTGGTATCTCTCTAATATACCCACTAATTTCATGAGCTTTATAAGAGGATATAAACACTCCCGAATAACTTCCTTTTATATGCTGGCTCTTTGCCATCAAGGAGGCTCTTTTCAAATGATATTTATTAGATACTATCACAGCACTGTGAAAGCCCATTGCATCCATTATTTTTTTAGAGTTTATTAAATTTTCCATAGTAGATGAAGATTTATCCTCTGCTATTATCTTTGAATTATCCATGCCTTTGGACAATAAATACTGTCTCATAGCTTCAGCTTCAGATATACTTTCTCCCTCACCCTTTCCTCCAGATACAATAATATATTTCCCATAGCCTTTATTATAAAGCTCAAGCCCTCTATCCAACCTCCCCGTTAAAAACGGGCTGGGGGTGGTGCCGTATACTCTGCACCCAAGTACAATTATACAATCCGATCTTTCAGGCTTCGTATCTTCCCCAAAAAACACTATTTGAAATTCCGTTAACAAGACAGCCACAAATGCTATAGTAATAAAACACACTGCAAATTTCAATTTACGGCTCATTTAAAAAACCACCTATCGCCTATCATTTACAATATCATAGTTTATTGAAAACGAAATTTCAACCTCATACTCCCATATTTAATACTTTATTAATGTCTACAGCAGACAAAATATCATCCTGAATTTCAGGTGAAAAACATATTTTTGATAAATAAATTTTTCACCTAAATCCCAGAATAGTTCAATTAAAGCATAGCAAATCTAAATATGAAAAGTGCCGCAAGTACATATACTATTGGATGAACTTCCTTATATTTCCCTGTAACTAATTTAACTATCGGATAAAATATTATAGCTGCAGCAATACCATTTGCTATACTATAACTAAAAGGCATAAAAGCTATGGCAAAAAAAGCTGGAAGAGCTTCTGTAAAATCATTGAAGTCTATTTTGGTAACTACTCCCATCATAAGTGCACCTACAATTATAAGTGCTGGGGCTGTAGCCTCAGTTGGAACTATTCCTACCAGACCAGAGAAAAATAATGACAGTATGAATAATATTCCCACAGTAAAAGATGTAAGCCCTGTTCTTCCTCCTGCTGTAACACCGGCAGTGGATTCCACATATGTATTTACCGTACTGGTTCCAAGCAAAGATCCTATTGTAGTTGCCAGTGCATCTGACAAAAGTGCCTTGTGCATGTTTTTAACTTTCCCGTCTTTATCTACCATTCCAGCTTTTTCAGCTGTTCCCACAAGAGTACCTATGGTATCAAACAGATCTACCAGGGTAAAAGTTATGATTACCATAATCAAACTTGTAACAGCACCTACCATACCTGCTTTTCCTATTCCCAGAAGTCCTTTAAAATCGAAGGCAAAAAGCGTAGGCGAAAGTGAAGGTGGAGCACTTATAAGCTGTATACCTGAAGTGTGGGTTACCCCAAAAGGTATGCCGATTATAGTAGTTAAAATTATGCCTATGAGTATGGATCCTTTTACATTTCTTGCCATAAGTATAGCTGTAATTAAAATACCTATGATTGCAACAAGTACATGAGGTGTGGTCAGTTTGCCAAAAGCGACTAAAGTAGCAGGATCAGATATAACAATACCTGCATTTTTAAGACCTATAAGAGCTATAAATAATCCTATACCACCTGATATGGCCAATTTCAAATTATAAGGAAGAGCATTGACAATTTTTTCCCTTATAGATGTAACTGTAATTATTATAAATATTATCCCCGATACCAAAACTGCCGCCAATGCCTGCTGCCATCTATATCCCATTCCTATACAAACACTATAGGTAAAGAATGCATTGAGTCCCATACCAGGTGCCTGTGCAAAAGGAAGGTTTGCATAAAGTGCCATCACAAAAGTTCCAATAGCTGCCGCTATACAGGTTGCTACAAATATCGATGCAACCACGGGATCATTGATTGCAGAAAGTCCTGCCTTAACTGCAGCATCTCCCATAAGATTCTTGCTGTTCATACCAGCCTGCATAAGTACGCTGGGATTCACAAAAATTATATAAGCCATGGTAATAAAAGTAGTAACGCCCGCTAAAATTTCTGTTCTTGCATCAGTGTGATTCTCAGTTAATTTAAAAAATGAATCCAGTTTAGATCTTTCAACTTCCATGTTGATACCTCCAAAATAAAAAATTTCTAATATGAATTATGGAATAATCCAAATTAGAAAATACTTGAAATATTTTCTTCCCGGAATCCACTCATAGTCAGAAGTTTTGGCCTTCTGGTAGAAACTCTTGAACCATATTATATCAAGATTATACGAATGTTTTTCAAAAGAATTTATTAAATTTACGTAATTATATTAACATCATATATATAATAAGTCAATATATTTTAATAAAATAAGTTTGATAATATTCTTTACATATAAACACTATATAATTTATACCGCCTACATAGTTCGTTACATATCGAATATTATAATTGATCATTTATTTCTACACATGTACAGTATCACCAATATTATAACAAGTATTAAAAAAGGCAGTGAAAATACAATCTTCAAAATAATTCCTATTATGGCAATAATAAAGGCTGCTGCTATTATAAGTCCTACAATTGGAAGCATCACAATTCCCACTATAGACAATACCAAACACAAAGTTAATATCACAAATAAAATGCAAAACAAGGTTATCATAAATAATTCCCCCCATTTAATTTTCTGCCACCTTTTTTCCCATCTCTGCTATTTTGTACTTCATCCACTATAATATATCTGTACTTATAGTCAATATTATATAGGTTAAATACAGTTTCGTCTAATTTTTTTTCAAATCTACTTTTTTCCCCTTTTTCATACATTATTTTATTTACTAATTTTTCAACTTCACTCCTATATTCATAACTGCATTCGCATATGGGTATCCGATCCAAACTGTACTTTTTAATCTGGGGGGTCGAATTGGGATTTGTTATTAGAAAATTTAAATAGTACCATTGAATTAGGGTTGAATTTAAAATTCCCAGAATATAATAAATGGAAATTTTCCTGTTCTTGCCCACTATACCATACAGGGATTGTTCTATTATGCATCCTTCACAATCCAGTGCTGCTATCAGCTGGCTCCCAGTTTTCCTTATAACTATTTTATTTTTACTGGCAAGTTTTTTTATATCCTTGGTTCCTCCCTTTATATTCTCAGGTATAAAATCATAATAACAGCTGCCTTCTACCTTAAATTTTCTTATATTTTCGCCCTTTAATATTTTAACTTGGCTAGAGCTGATCTTATTTGAAGTCACTTTAGATCTATATCCTATGAATCCAGTAAAAGTACAGCATATGTCAGAAAGCATTTTACTGGATTTTTCAATACCTTCCTTTATAAACAGGCTCTCTGAATTATAGCAGTAAGAGAACTCAAAATTTAAGTTTTCCAGATATTTCTGCTGATCCACAGCATACATCCTCTTTTTACATATGTCTATATTTACTTTATTGTACATTCTGCAGCCATTTTCAGCTATAATAATCATGGAATCGGCATTTACTTCCGGAAATTTTATTTCAAAGACCAGATTCAATATGCTATAATTTTCAAGTAAATTTTTTCTAAAATCTCTGTAATAAAGATTACTGGCCAGTCTATCTGGAATTATAAATCCAAATCTTCCATGAGGTGTTAAAAGTTCCATAGATCTTTTTATAAAATATTCATATAAATTGGGTAAATACGTATTTCCACTATAATTCTCACTATAATACTTCGTCAGCTTATCCTCTTTTTTATATTTTCTGCTGAGGGATATCCATGGTGGATTTCCCAGTACATAGTCATATTTTCTCTTCCAGAATTCAGATATATCTCCACAAATTTCTCCATTTTCATGTTCTTTTTCCCATTTTATCAAACTGTTGCAGCATATGATATTATATTTAAACTCAAAATCAATTCCACTTTTATTGCACAAATTTATTCTTGCCAGTTCTACGGCAAATTCATCTATATCTGCGCCGTATATACATTCCCTGAGTATATGATAGCCCAGGTTAGAGTACTGCCAATATTCACTGCCCTTTATATATCTGATTCCATTTTTATCTTCAATCCTATAATCTTCATCCTTAAAATTCTGTCTAATAAATTCTAAATTCTCGCTGAATTTTTTCATTAAAATTTCATACACTTTTATTAAAAAATATCCACTGCCGCAGGAGGGATCCAGCACCTTTACAAAAGGATTTTTTTTAACGTCCAAATCGGACATAATATTTTCCACTATATAATCCACTATATAGTAAGGTGTATAAAAACTGCCCTTTTTTTTTCTTTCTTCTAAACTCATAGATTTTTCATACTCTTCACCTAGCACAGTGTATTTCCGCTGTTTATCCATTGGAAACTGTCCTCCTCCTTATTGAACTTTCAATTCACGGCTCCTTTGAGAATAACTTCAACAATCTCTGATCTACTATGAATTCTTATAGGCGGACCCCAAGTTCCAAATCCCGAAGAAACTATAATATTAAATTTACCATCTTTTAAATATCCCCAATCAATCTTAAAGATTCTTTTCGTTATAAGATTTAAAGGATGAAGCTGACCCCTATGGGTATGTCCGGAAAACTGAATATCTATCCCCGCATTTTTACAATTTTCCAAATCTACCGGCCTATGATCTACTGCAATCAGTAATTTTGTCTTGTCACATCTATCCGTCAATTGAAATATATTTTTTCTCTCTTTACCTGTAAAATTCTTATAGGCAATATCGTTTCGTCCTATTATATAAAATCTATTATCTATACCTTCAAATTCATCTACCAAAAGTTTTATATTCAATCTCTTATACTCTTCTGTCATATACCCAGTATTTCTGCCAATATATTCATGATTTCCAAACACCGCATATACACCATAGGCGGAATCTATATCTTTTAATGGCGTCAGAATATCTTTCATTTCTTTCAAATCCACATCATCATCTATAATATCACCTGCTAAAATAACCAGATCAGGTTTCAATGAATTTACATTTTTAACTAAATTTTTCACTCTGCTTTTGCCCACTATTCTACCTGCATGAATATCAGATATCATCACTATGTTCAATTTTTCAATTCCATTTATATTTTTCTCAACTTGTAAATTATATTTCGACAGTCTTATTGAATTTGCATTATAAGTTCCAATTATTAAAATAACACATATTATCATCATTGAAACAGCATAAAATACAGCTCTCCATTTAATTCCATCTGAAATATAAGCAAAAGGCAAAAGATAGCAGGTCAATTTGATAATTTGAAATATTATCACAGCTATTATAAAATAAAAAATTACAGCTAGCCAATAGCATCCTATTAAGTAAAACATCTTACTTATAAATTCAGGCAGGATTTTTTTGAAAAATTTTCCTATAAAAAAGGACAATACAAGCAGCAAAAACACAATCCAATAGACATATGAATTTATAAAAGTCACAAAATATTTAAAAGTTTCAAAAACAGTTATACCAATATACAAATTTACACCGGTAAATATAAATACAGATAATATACCAATTACATATATCATAAAATCACCTTAACTTAATCGAACTTTCCAAATTAAATTTTCTCCTATAAAATATAGAAGATAATTGTATAATATTATAATAATTATATCAATACTTTTTTAATAAAAGCATAAAAAATCTGTAACATATAATAAACAGAATTGTCATACTCAGTTTACAGTTTTGACATATAGTTGTAACAAAAAAAAACTATCATATAACCATGATATAATATAGTTATTAAAAGCTCATAGAAGGAGGAATTTTACATGGATGATAATTATAACAAAAATCAAGATACTGCAAGAATGAACATATTATCCCGTTTCAAAAATAAATTTTCCCAAAAACATTCCAGAGGCAAAAAAATTTTTTCATATATATCCCTGGCATTGATATCCAGCTTGATAGGCGCCTCTCTATCTGCCGCAGCTTTTTTATATGTAGTTCCAAATACAGACTTTTTCAAAAATACACCACTTTATGAGACCATAAACTCAACGCAGACAAAGCCTTCACAGACACAGGTTTCCCCTATATCCACTTCAAGCAAGAGCGGCCTTACAATAGCAGAAATAGCTAAAAAAGTAAGCCCTGCAGTAGTGGGTGTTTCCACTAAATCCATATCCCAATATTCGGATATGTTCGGTTTTTCAGATGGGCAAAGCAGTGAGGACGATGGAATGGGTTCAGGCATAATAATAAACTCCGATGGATATATACTCACAAATTACCATGTGATACAGGGTGCTCAGAGCATAAGTGTCATATTGAGCAATAAAAAAACCGTATCCGCCAAAGTTGTAAATTACGATGAAAATCAGGATCTGGCTGTAATAAAAGTAACCACTAAAACTGAAATGCCGGCAGTGGCCGAACTCGGAAACTCTGATAATGTTCAGGTAGGAGATTCTGTAGTAGCCATAGGCAATCCCCTCGGCAAGGAACTTTTAGGCTCTGTCACAAGTGGTATTATAAGTGCTACAAAAAGAGAAATCACTGTGGGTAACACCACTCAAAGCTTTTTACAGACAGATGCAGCTATAAACCCAGGAAACAGCGGCGGTGCCCTTGTAAATTCACTTGGGCAGGTAATAGGAGTAAATTCAGCTAAAATAGGTGGAAACGGGGTTGAAGGTATAGGATTCGCCATTCCTATAAATACAGTGGCTTCCAAGTTAAACGGCCTCTTAAAACCAATATTGAAAATCGGAATTGCCTGCGTGGATATTGACTCCAGCCTGTCAAAGAAATACAACATACCTGAAGGTGTTTATGTAAAGGAAATTGAAAAATCCAGTCCCGCTGAAAAGGCCGGATTGGAACCAGAGGATATCATACAAAAATTTGACGGCAAATCCATAAAAACCGTAGAAGAAATAAATAAAATAAAATCCACCCATAAATCCGGTGATACAGTTTCAGTGGTAAT
The DNA here is from genome assembly GCF_042436595.1 of Clostridium sp. MT-14. NCBI lineage: Bacteria > Bacillati > Bacillota > Clostridia > Eubacteriales > Clostridiaceae > Clostridium > Clostridium sp. MT-14. The sequence goes on along the minus strand of NZ_JBHMIY010000036.1, from coordinate 4,651 downwards.
TTATAGAGATGGATCTACCAAGACACTTCAACTGACACTGACAGAATAGAATATTTAAAAAAGGAACCTGCTTGCATAATTAAATTATGCAGCAGGCTCCTTCATTTCTGTATTTAAATTTTCTTATATGTGTACTGCAGGATCAACATCTACCTTTACATTTTTAAGAGGATAATCCAGCCATTTCATTTCTTCTTTATTAATTATAGCTGTAGGAATAATATATTTCTCAGGGAAAATTTCTTTGCCAACACAATCAATAAATTTTCTGGATGCAGGAGCAGATTTACTAAGCTTAAACAATGTTGCATTATGCAGTCTTCCCTTCAAATTGCACCAATCACCCAGCTGTAATATTTTAGCAGGTGATGCTGTCACCGCTTCTATTACATCCACAAGATCCATGCCCGCAGCACACAATTTAGTCATTGTAGTCGGAAGATCATAAACAGGACCATTTATGCCTAGAACATGAGCATCAGAGCTAATAGTAAACGGAGGATATCCTGCAGCTATTGCCCTCTTTGCAACTTCAAAACTAAAACTGCCTATTCCATGGGCTACATCCATAAGAACACCGCGCTTTAAAGCTCTTTCCATAGCAGGAATCGGTTTGCCCTCAGACGTCCAGGGTGAATTTAATTTCCCGTGATAAACATGAGATATTACGTCACCTGGAGCCAAAATATCCAGTATATCCTCGATGCACGGCATAGGCAGCCCAATGTGTACCATAAGGCGCATTCCCGTTTCTCGTGCAGCTTTAGCTGCAAGTTTTACCGGCTGTATACCCATTGCACCGACAGTGGTTTTTTCAGCTCTAATTTTGATGCCGCAGACAAAGGGACGATTTGCATTGGCCGCTCTCACCGTTTTTGCTACATCCATTGCGGAAATATCTGTAGCTTCAGGTATTTGTGCCAAACCAGTAGAACATATATTTAACCAGGCTTTAAATGGAGTATTAAAGGCAGGTGCAACATATTTTCTCAATCCAGTAATGGTAGCTTCACCTGAACTTCCAGCATCAGCTATAAAATGAACACCGGTATCAAATCCAATTGAATCCGGAGGTATGGATATGGCTCCTACGCCATAGTAAACATGAGCATGTAAATCAATCCAGCCAGGACTCAAAAATAACTCTGCATCCTTGGCTTGATCAGAGGATTGCTTCAGAAAAAACCCATCTGAATCATGGCATAATTCAGCCGGCCATATTTTTTTTGTAGAAGGATCTATAACATTCACAGATATTGGCTCAGTTGTATTAACACTATATTTATTATTCTTAACCATAAAGAATAACCTCCTTTTAATTTTAACATATTGTCATATTATCACATTGGCTATTTCCAGCTTAAATTTCCTCGATTACCGATTTACCCTCTTCCGGCACTTCTTCAAGCATTTTCAAAGCTTTCTTGACAGCATTTTTACGATAGGCCACTTCATTTTTCTTTGGCAGCGAAGGATCGCCAAAAACATGCAAGACGCTGTTTCCACGAAGAATTCTGTTAGAACCTATACCTTCGGCGATTTTTGTCAAGTTCGTCACTTGAACAATAGGAACACCAGCACGTTCGATTTCTTTTGTCATCACTGCACCACAGCGAGAACTAGTTCCTCAGGTGGACGTCAATATAGCCGCATCAACCTTGTGTTCTTTCATTATTTTGGCAATACCTTCACCAAATTTCTTACCTTTCTCCATAGGAGTCATCACACCTGCAGTTGTAAAATATGAATCAAATAAAGAACCGATGACACCTTCTTTTTCAAGCGTCCTCATTGCATCAACTGGCACAAGACGGTTGGGATCATCAAGAACAAAGGCATTATTATAACCTTGATGTCTTACTTCATAATCCTCAGGACTTAGTTTGTCCTTTCCTTCAATTGAGTAATATTTAAAACAAGTTGAATTGGTAACAACCATATTATCAGGGTTTCCCTTTGGTACTAGGCCTCCATCAGTAACAAGTGCAATTTTTGCTTCTGACAAGGGTTTATCAAGTACCGGCACCGGAATTTTTTCATGATTGGGCATAACCACTTCCGTTCTATAAGGCTTATTGTAATACTTAGCTAAAAGCATGTTAATGGCTCGTTTTGGTGCTGGTATTGAATAATCGATTTCAATGGCCGGACCGCTTCCATGGTAATCTTCCTTCTTGCCATCCCCAATTGCTTCTCCTGACACCAATCGAAGGGAAAAATCAACTATTTTTTTTATAACTTCTCTCATCTTCCTGGCATTGTTTTCTGTTTTGAGAATATAACAGCGATCTTTATACATATCAGTTCCAGGATTTTCAGCATATAATGCTGTAACGCCCGGAATTTTCAGTGTTTCAACAACTGCTGCTGTTGTCGCACCACAGGCCATGCCATATCTGCCAGCATTGAATCCAGGACCGGCAATGAACATATCTGGATTGTATTTTTTTACAATTTTAACCACCTTAGGTACTACTGTTTCCAAGTTTTCCGCAATATGATTGTCCCCACAAATAATCGTAGCCACAATTTCCGCTCTGTCACCAAACGCATTTTTCATTGCTAAACCTGGCCCCACAGGCTCTTCTTTAACAACTATATCCATACCTGCAGTATCTTCTCCACCAAATCCTCCATAAAACTGGTTTATATAATGAACTATTCGATACTTTTTAGCCATGATTTACACCTCTTCTTTCCATGGAATATTTGAATCCGTAGTCACATAGCAATCTCCCAGCTGGGACCATATTCCCTGATATGCAAAATTGGTGGTATGATCGAAAGGTCCCCAAGGATCAATACCAGCTAGACTAGGAACTCCGGCATTCTCCCCAATCAGTCGTTTAACTCTCGGGTGATGAAGCGTATAATTACGCCCGCTGTTGACAACAGCATCAACTTTAGGATCTGAGATCACCAGCATGTCACCCGGGCGATCATTGGACACAGCCGAGAGATTCATTACACAGGGCATACCCATTTTTTCTGCCCAGTTAAAAGCCAGCGCCGAATCAAGCTGGCAATGTCCCATACCTGACTTATTGATCACAACACAATCCGCTTTTAATGTGTCACGGCATAATGTCGCTCCAATCATGCCCATGGTATTTTTACCGTCAATTTTCATAACGTTATTTGCGAAAACAACTCCCACAAATTCAAGATCCCTGCCGTGGCGCTTCATAAGTTCCCTGATATACAGCTCGTTTTGCAGGTAATAATTACATTCCCAATATCGCCATAGGAAAGCTCCATCAAGCACTTCGGTAGGCTGAACTATGATTGGGAGAAAATTAAGCGCGCTTTGCCCATAGTACAATATATTCCAAGTATCATGTGAGGCCATATGGGTAACAAAGTATGCCACTTTAGGTAGAGGCTTGCCATCCTTTCCTGGGCCAACTGGTCCGAGCTCAAAGACTTCTTTTTCATCTGGCTTTAGATCAACACCAAGCTTAGCCAAATATACATTTGCCGTCAGTGAAGCATGTTTTAACGCTTCCGCATAACTTAAATCACTGACACCCTCAGCTGGTGCAGCATCGATAACGACATGATAATGTCTTGAAAAATGAGTGTATTTTGCACATGGACCGCCCATATCCATATAATATTTAACATTACACTTTGCATAATAAATGTCTGAAACAACTACACCTCTAAGTGCTACCGTTTCCCCTTCACCTGCAGGTGCCAGTTTTCCCCAAATTCCCGGATAAGATTCTTCCGGATGTTCTTTTTTACAGCGCGGCTGCATGATGTCATGCACTGCCAGCATTCTGCAGCTCTCACCAGGGTATACCAATTGGATATTCATCCATGCAAACAAGTCATTATTAATCAGGTTATAAAGCTCTTCCTTATTAACTGTTAACACACCGTTAACCAACTCGGATTTATTTCCGAATTGAACCTTTTTAACATCGATATAATCGATTTGCAGACGTTTACTCATAACTATAACCATCCTTTCCCTATATTCAAGTCACGAATTGTTATAAAAATATTTATAACTTGAGTCAAGTTTATAATTAAATTATAGTAAACCAGCAGATAATATTCATTGAACTATTCTGTAATGTTAATGTAATAAAACGTTTACTTTTTTTTAGAAATTGTACTTTTTTATATTAGTTGCACTCATTTCCTTGTAATTTATTGTCATGATAAATACGGAATCTTTGAAGATAAATAAGAGGGTTGTTTTATCCCTCTTATTTATATCCTGCTTCCTTTAAAATTTTTACGGCTTTTTCACCCTTTTGAGAACTTACCAGAATCACAGGCCCTGTACAGCCCATTCCGTTTTCAGAATATATACCTTTTTCCCATAATACCCTGCAGGCATTGTCCAGTTCCAGTATATCTATTCCCGGTATTGCATAGGTCACAACTTCCTTAGGTGGTACTTTCACCTCTTCAACNCAATATTTCCTCCAGCCCTGCAGCCTCTGCTTTTTGAAATTCATTCTTCGCCGCCCGCAGTACTTTTCCTTCAGCACACATCGCACAGTATTTAAGTGCTTCACAGATAAGAGGTGCCCCAGAAGCCCTGGATACTATATTTATCAGTTTATCATAATTTTCCCCTATTCCCGGACCATATCCATATCCCAGAGTCTCATAATTTCCTCCGGTAGTATAGGCT
>NZ_JBHMIY010000035.1:0-32012 GCF_042436595.1 Clostridium sp. MT-14 | reverse complement strand
GAAGCATTGTTATAATAACATCGGTTTTTGATGCAACATCCTTTGAGGAAATGCCTTCTTCAGCTCCAAATTTTACAAGCTCATGGACAGATTGTTTACTTCTATTGAACACTACAAGATCATAACCTGCCTTTATCAAATTCTTCGACATTGGCTTCCCCATGATTCCAAGTCCTATAAATCCTATCTTCATATGTTACTCCTCCTTATCATTACAATACATCAAGCGGCATCTTTCTATCAGGTTTAGGAAATACTTTTCCAAGTGCATCAAGTTCATCTTTTGAAAGAACAACAGCACCTGCTCTGGCATTCTCTACAACATGCTTTTCATGGGATGCCTTTGGAATTGCAATTACATTGCCTGATCTCATGCACCATGCAAGAAGTACCTGTACAGGTGTTGCTCCATGATTTTGTGCTATTTCATTTAAAGTCTTTTCATTCAGGATATGTTCTCTCAACCTTCCGCCCTTTGCTATTGGACAATATGCCATAATAGGCATGTTATGTCTCCTCTGCCATGGAAGCAGATCAAATTCAATGCCTCTTGATCCAAGATGATACAGCACCTGGTTGACCATACAATTTTCACTGCCGCTGCATTCACCAAGTTCTGTCATATCAGAAGTATCAAAGTTGGATACTCCCCACCTTAAAATTTTCCCCTGTTTTTTCAATTTCTCCATGCCTTCTATTGTTTCCTGAAAAGGTACATTACCCCTCCAATGGAGAAGATACAAGTCAAGATGATCAGTATTCAATCTTCTCAGGCTGTTTTCGCAGGAGTTGAATATATCTGGGATTCCCGCATTGTGCGGATAAACTTTGGAAACCAGAAATATCTTATCTCTTATACCCTTTATTGCATATCCTACCAAATTTTCGGATTCCCCTTCCCCATACATTTCCGCAGTATCTATAAGAGTCATCCCAAGTTCTACTCCAAGCCTCAATGTATTTATCTCGGCTTTCCTTGCAGATGGATTTTCACCCAGATACCAGGTTCCCTGTCCTAGTGCAGGAACACGGGTACCATCTGGAAGAACAACTTTTCTTTTTTCATTTATACTTCTTATCTTTTCAATCTCATTTTCACTTATCAAACTCAAGATATCGGTCTCCTTTCAAATTAGCGTTTATAAATTCATGAAATTCAATCCAAACTCTCTGTCAGGCAATTTAACTATTTTCTCTCCAAGATCTGTAATAAACAGTTCACAAACAAGTGAGACTTTACATTTGAACAAATGCCCACCAATAAGCCCATAGTTTTTATTGCTTAAATTTATATGTGAATGAATTACTACATCATCATTTTTCAATCTTCCTATATTTCCCACAAGACTTGTTATCTCAAAATTTTCCACAAAATCCTTGCTGTCATAGACTTTTTTTACCGGATCAAAATACCCAAGTTCTACTTCAGAGGCAGCGCCAATTGCAGTAAAACACCCTGCTTCTATATTCTGCTCTTTACATAATTTTGTCAACTCTTTCATTACTTCTTCACCTTTATTCAACTTTACAATATAATTGGATCCGGATTTTCTAAATTTCATCATATCAGCTCCCAAATTTTTATTATACTTAAATTATTCCTGCTTTTGGAAATTTAATCAATATTAAATTAAACAAATATCAACATATAATACTGCTTTATTTTGTTTAATTGCATAATGGAATCAACTCTGAGTAGTTTTAAAATTAATTATAGATGAATAAAGCCAGAATAAGTCCACATATCTTTTAGGATTTAAGTTTGTCAGTTTATATATCTTATTTAAACGATAATTAAGAGTATTCCTATGTATAAATAACCTGTTGGAAACTTTGTTAAGTTCGCCATTTTCTTCTATAAAAACTTTTAACGTTTCCATTAATTCTCCATTTCTATCATTTTCAGAAATTAATTCATAGGAATCCTTAAGTTCACTGAGTTTCCATTTTGCATTATCCTGTAAAAACAGCATTTGATACTTTAGAATGTCAAATATATATATATTCTCCTGCGAGTAGTTTTCCTCCCCAAATAAAAATGTTTTTTGAGCTATTTCATAAGATTTATGAATATCGGCCAGTTTACTGCATACTTTTCCTATAGATATCTTTACATTACTCTTCGTTTTAAACCTTATCTTTCTATACACACTCTCCATTCTGGGTTTGCAGGTTATAGATTCATAATCCACATTTGGACATTTGTATATAATAACGATTGTTTTTGAATCAATCGCAGCTGCAAGCGATCCTTCAAAGTTTGCTTCCAGTATTGAAATTACATCGTTAAGTATATCTATATCTTTTTTTTCAGAAATTTTTTCAAAGTCAATCTGTACAATAAAAACTATCATGGGATAATTACTTGTCAATTTAAACTTTTCTGCATATTTCTCTAGTAATTTAAAAGAATCTTGATTATCATTTATAAGGGATACTACCATGTTTTCCTTTATCTTGTTGCTCCATTCAAGTTCCTTCATTACATAAGCCTGTTCTATCATCATTTCAGCTGCCATTTTAATAAGTCTGCCATATCCTATAACTTCATCCCTTTTCCCCGTGATACCGATTACTCCAATGATATCTCCTTTAAATTCTATTACTATATTGGTCCCTTCCTGAACTCCGTTTAATTCCCTGCACTGCCTTTCATCTATACTGAATTCAGATCTCCTTTTAAGTGCCAAAACTGCACCTTCATGGATTGTACCGACTCTACTTTTATCACCGGACGCTATAATCATACCCTTTTCATTCATTATATTTACATTTTTATTCACGGCTTTCATAGTTCTATCAACTATTCTTTCCGCAAGCTGCCTACTCAAAATCTCCATTTTATACCCCTCCTTATAACATGATAAGGCAATAATCATTCTTTTATAATGTGCATGTAAATAAAAATCTAACGTTTGCCATAAATAATATTTGTGCAATTGAACATTGATATAAAAATATATAAGCATGATAATACAATTATAGTTCGTTCTGTTACTATATTATAAATTATGATTTTATGACATATATGTCACAGTGGGAGGGGTTATACAATGATAAAGGGTGTTTTTACACCAATAATAACTATTTTTGATGAAAATGGAGACTTCGATCAGAAATCTAACAGACAAATGATTGAAAAATTAATTTCAGATGGCATTTATGGAATATGCATACTCGGAACTACAGGTGAATTTTTTAATATGACTTTCGATGAAAAAAAGAAATACATTGAATTCGCATCAAAAACCATCAACGGAAGAGTACAGTTAATAGTTGGTACGGGAAGCCCAAATATAAGAGAAGCTATAGCACTTGCAAAATGTGCAGAAGAAAACAATGCAGATGCTGTACTGGTAGTTCCTCCTTTTTATTTTAAATTGGATGAGAGCCATGTTTTTGAATATTTTTCTATCATAGCAAAAAATACAAATCTACCAATGATATTATATAATATACCTCAAAATACAAAAATTGAGTTGTCTGTAGAGCTAGTACTTAAATTAGCCGGCAAGTATGAAAACATAGCTCATGGCGGTATAAAGGATACTACACCTGCTCTTGGAAATATAAGAAGATTTGTGGAAAAAGTTAAAAGCGTATATCCTGATTTTGCAGTACTGTCCGGAATAGATGAATATTTGATACCCAACCTTATGATAGGTGGAAACGGTATTATAGGCACACAGACAAATACCCAGGCAAAACTTCTGGTAGAGACATACAAAATATTCTTGAAAGGCGACTTTAAGAAATTATTGGAACTTCAGAAGAAAATAAATCATATAATGGATGTACGTGAAATGCCAAACAGCAACAACATATTGTCTACAAAGACTGCTGCAAGCATTGCTTTAAATTCAGATTTCAATACGTCAATAAGATACTATGACATAAAAGTTACAGATGACGTCAAAAATCGAATCAAAAAAATCGTCAATGCGAAATAATTTTCCATATATAATAAAATATAATCAAAAATTTTTTTATTAGTTCAGGAGCCAGCACACTGGCTCCAAATTCAAAGTAATAAAAAAGTCCCAATTTAGTAATTCATTCTCACCATCTATATTGTATACTTTTCAACTACCCATAATTCCTAATATATTATTCCTCACACTTTCCCTTTTTCCATACAAGAATTCAGATATACATAGCGTGATTATATCATTTCTTATGGAATTAGGCAAACTCAAAGGTTTCTGAAGACTTTCTATTTGATAAAACATATGAATATCCCTAATAAAATGCATATAAAGAAAATTATATAGAATACAGCATTACCTATACTTAAAAAATTAAATTTACTTAATAAAAATAGACTTACTAATAATAATGTCATAATTGTTAATAATACATAGGCAATCTTATAATTTCTACTCCTGTTTTTTGTATCTTCCTTTATCCCTGACTTGTTTATCTTAGAATAAAAAGACATACATGGAATCACTGTATAAACAGTAATTATAACCGATGCTATTAAAAGAATGCCAAATATCTTTCTATATATATCAGGTATATAGCCGTATTTGGAAAGCGATGTTAAAATAAGAAGCAAAATAGTACATAGCGACGATGGTATTGCAATCTTTTTTGTCATTTCATACTGGCCCACATATTTTTCCGATTCAGTATCATTGTCAGTATATATTGGTTTTGTCCCTTCAGGTGCACTAAATATGTGAATTGTATTTCCTATAGAACATACGTAAGACCATCCGGCTTCTTTAAAGTACAAAAAATATCCTTTATCCGGGTTGTTTCTATAATCAAGGGAATATTGTAATTGCTGTGGATTGGATTTTTTTAGCTTATACCCTAAAGTACCAAATTTATACAGAATCCAGCCTTCCCTAGCATAAGATGACAGCATCTCCATTTCCTCATTTTCTGCCAAAGCCAAACCTTTGCTCATAACGTATTTTGTGTTAAACATATCTTATAACATCTCCTCACTATTAAATATCTTCTCAGCAATCTCGACCATTTTTCGTTTTTTTCTAACCTCATTTTTTAAAAACTCAATACCTTTATCTGTAATAATATAAATTTTTTTCTGTTGTGAATCCCCATTAAGTTTTATAAGACCACCCTCAAGAAGTTTTTTTATACTCGTATATAATGATGCAGGACCTATTGAAAAACTACCTTGAGACATTTCTTCAATTGACTTCATAATCAGATATCCATGTTTAGGTTTTATTAAAGAAAGTAAAATATAATAATAAGCATCTGTGAGTTCACCCATCTTTAGAGAATTATTTCTAGGCATGTTTACCTCCTAAATATTTCATTAAATGATATATCATTTAATATACTATATCATTTAATGATATATATGTCAATAGATATAAAATTAATAAGGTTATTAGCATTTCTTTGGTTATATAGGGAAAAAATGAGCTTAAACATGTAGATTTTCTTTACAGCAGCTTCATCGAAATTGTAAGAAGATGGCAGGTGGGAGACGGATGAGACGCAATATTGACGTAGAATTGATTATGGCAATTTTTACTGCTTTGATTGTTGTAGAAATACATAAAGATGAAATTGGGATTCAATATTTTCCACGCCTGATAAAAATACCTAACCCAATTCACAATGAAGGGACTCCTTGATTGTTCTACTAAAATGTTAGAAAGCACTGAAAAAACAGTGAAAGCAAGTTGAGAAGCAAACACTCTCTCCATAATTATGCCTGAATGCATCAAACAGAAACTTTTTTTAACCAGAGTGACCAGTGCTTGCTGTAGTGCCTGGATCTATCCAAGCCATACTCACACCACTCTTTTGGTAAACTCAGCATTTTCCAGTCACTAAAAAAATGTTCAATATCTTTTAAATCTGCATAAAAATGCGGGACATTTTTTTCTGTTTCATGCTCGTTGCGGAGAATCGTATTGTCATCAAGCCGTCGGCTTTCCTCGGCATTCTGAAAATCCCATGTTCCTTTTGAAATTAGAGTAAGGAATATCTCTCCTCCAGGCTTCAATACACGCTTAATCTCATCCAATATTTTTACAAAACCCTGAGTATCTGTATGATAGATTACATTATAAGCAAACATGCAATCAAAGCTATTATCCGAAAATGGCAGCGAGAGCATATCACATAGATGAGTTTCAATATCCAAACTTTCCCTTTTGGCCCAATCGGACAAATGATGGATACCATAATCTGATAAATCTACAGCAGTTACAGAAAAACCTTTATGGGCCATATATATAGAATGTCGCCCAAGTCCACTGCCTAAATCCAAGAAGTGTTGAAATTTCTGTGCTTTCCATATCTCAGCAAAATATGCACTTTCCATGCAGGGCACAAGCCATTTATCATTAGAATTTTTAGTCCAGTCCCATGGTTTTGATAGAATCATTTTCTATTTACCTCCTTTTTCAAGCTACACTATTTTATTATACTATAAATTTTTTCAGAAAACTATTTACAGTTTTTTATAATCAATTAGCAATTTCCCTCAGGAATTTTAATAAGTACATTGTATAAAACAGACAAATAGCCAAAATCACAGCCATAAAATAAGCCTGTACGATATTTTTAACATTTGAAATAGTTCCGCTAATATTAAATACAATATGAAACAAAATGCCAGGTATTATATTCTTTGTAATAGCCACAAGCAGTGTAAGAACGATACCTATCCCCACTGCAGCTTGAGATATAGTTATTGATCAAAGGGAAAATAAAAAACCATGTGTAGATTTAACTTTTAACACAAGGTTTTTTATTGGTGCGGATAACAGGACTTGAACCTGCATGAAATTTCTTTCACTAGAACCTGAATCTAGCGCGTCTGCCAGTTCCGCCATATCCGCATGGTTGGACGGTTTACAGATTTTTCTCTGAAACAGTCCGTTTATTACTTAAATAGTATATCATAATTAAAATCAGAAAACAATAGAAAAATAACTTACGTTTTCATCTACATATATCAATTCTTTTATTTTACAACTGCAGAATTCGAATATAAATTGAATGCTACATTCCCTCCTGAAATATACCCTTCTATATACACAGGATATTTAAAATCATTTCTAAATTTATAATCTATGTTTCCATAATCCACTGTAGCATCCATTCCTTCTGACACATAATGTACTGGAAGAGAATGATGACTTCTCTCCGTAGAAGTAAGGCCTGCATTATGAACTGCATTGTACAAAGTAGTGGACACCTGGCATATTCCCCCTCCAAGCCCTGATTCAACTTTATCTCCAACAATAACAGGTGCGGCCTGATACCCTTTCGCAGCAGTTCTTTGACCTACAACTCCATTAAAGCTGAAAGTATCTCCAGGCATTACTACATACCCATTTATGCTTTTTGTAGCAAGAGCTATATTATTTGCTCTTTCTGAAGATGATATGGAACCATAGTTTGTACTAAAACTGGATATCAATGTATCTACTGTTTTAAGTTCATTTTCTTTTATTGAAGCTGGAATAATTTCTAACTTAGCCTTTACAGTTGGATTTTGCCCTATACTTCCATCTATTTTGGAAATCAGTTCCTTTTGCAAATCTTCTTTTTTTAGCTTAATGCCATCCTGGTGTGGAATTACTTCAAAACCAACATTTCCCATTTTTAAAGATGCATTGACCGGATCTGAATTGACTTCATTTTCAATTTCATTCACTAAATTTTTTACAGGCTTTGCATCATAAAAAAGTTTCAATTGATAGCTTACAGTTTTTGGGTTCTTCAATAATCGATATTTTTTGAATATATTCTCATCTTTTCCATAGGAATACGCTTCGTTCACAACTTCATCTACATTATATGAAGGATTTAACTTTGAATAGAGTAATTCATACTTTTTATTTCCTACTATTATGTTAATTTTCTTTTTCCCTATTTTATCAGAGTATTCCTTTTTTATTATGTTCTTAGCCTCTAGTTTAGTTTTCCCCGAAAGATCTGCATTATTTATAAAAACTTTAGGATAAATCAAATTATTCCAATGTTTTATATCATTGTAATGATATACTACAAACCCACAGCTTATACCCATAAAAACAGCTAAAGCAATTATAGTTAATATTATTAATTTATTTTTCAAAGTTTTTTTAGCTTTCTTGGCTTTCCGGGAGCGTTTTCCTTGATTCATTTTCATCACCTCTTTATTTTCACATAGATATTATACTATAGTGACATTAATTTTTATATGCAAAAAATTATTAATTTATTATATGACTTTCAAAATAAATATAATTTTATGGTATCATAAAATTGTATAAATATGTAGTAATACTTCAAATAATAAAGACGGAGGTAAAAATGCATGAAAGCTGAAATACTATGTGTAGGAACAGAAATTTTACTTGGAGATATAGTCAATACCAATGCCCAATTCATATCCAAACATCTGGCAAATTTAGGTATAGAAGTATTTCATCAATCCGTAGTTGGGGATAACCCAGAAAGGCTTTTAGATGAATTAGAGAATGGTTTTAAAAGATCGGATATTATAATTACAACAGGAGGACTTGGACCCACTCCAGATGATCTGACAAAAGAAACAAGTGCTAAATTTTTCAACAGAGAGCTCATCCTGGATGAAAAATCACTGGAGGATTTAAAGGATCATTTCAATAAGATGGGCAGATCCTATTCTAAAGGCAATAATATAAAACAGGCCTATTTCCCTAAAGGTTCTAAAATACTGCCCAACCCTCACGGTACAGCTCCTGGATGTATCTTAGAAGTAGAAAATAAAACCCTCATAATACTTCCAGGTCCCCCCAGAGAAGTTGCACCTATGTTTACTGAATATGTAGAGCCTTTTTTAAAGAAATACAGCAGAGGGATAATAAAATCAAAGACACTTAGAATATCTGGAATAGGAGAAGGTATCATGGCAGAAATGGCATCGGACATCATAAACAACAGTACTAATCCCACTGTAGCCCCTTATGCCAAAGAAGAGGATACAATACTTAGAATTACGGCAGAAGCTTCTACAGAAGATGAAGCCTTAACTCTCATAGAACCTGTAGAATCCAAACTCAGAAAAATATTTGGGATAAATATTTATGGAGAGGATGATGTAAAAATAGAAGAAGTACTGGGCAAGATGCTTATAGATAAAGACTATACCATATCCTCTGCCGAGTCATGCACCGGAGGACTGATAGCTGCAAAACTTGTAAATTATCCGGGAATATCAAAAGTATTTAAAGAAGGAGCTGTTACCTACAGCAACGAAGCCAAAATCAACAGGCTTGGTGTCAAAAGGGAAACTCTAGATAAATATGGTGCTGTAAGCTATGAAACCGCAAGAGAAATGGCTGAAGGCATAGCTAAAACCTCTGATACTGACATAGGCATAGCTACCACTGGAATTGCCGGCCCTGACGGAGGCTCCCCAGAAAAGCCCGTAGGTTTGGTCTATATGGGACTTTACATCAGAGGTAAAACACAAGTCAAAAAATTTCAATACTTTGGCAATAGAGCCACCATAAGAAAAAGAGCAACTATGAGTGCCCTGGATTGGGTACGAAGGGAAATCATGAATATATAGACGCATTAAATATGAAAGGGTATAATATTCTCAACAACATTATACCCTCTTTGAATGCTGAATTTTACAGATTATTTCTTTTTAATTTTATCCTTCTCATAATCCTCAGGATGATTGAAATACTCACAGTAGGGAGCCACAGGACAATGTTCACAATCGGGTTTTCTAGATTTACATATCTGTCTTCCATGCCATATCAAATAATGATGAGAATCACTCCACATATCCTTAGGTATATTTTTCATAAGCTCCATCTCAACTTTATGAGGAGTATTTCCCCTTGCTATTCCAAGTCTATTAGATACTCTAAACACATGGGTATCTACTGCAATGGCCGGAACTCCAAAAGCGTTTGATAAAACCACATCTGCAGTTTTTCTGCCTACTCCAGGTAATGTGATTAATTTTTCCATCGTATCGGGAACTTGACCTTGATATTTTTCCATAATCGTTCTACTTGCTTCCAATATATGCTTGCTTTTATTCCTAAAAAAGCCACAGCTTTTTATTTTTTCTCCTAACTCCTCTTCTGTCAATGAAACCATTTTCTCAGGAGTATTAAATTCTTTATACAATTCACTTGTAACCTTGTTTACTCTAACATCGGTACATTGAGCCGAAAGCATTGTAGCTACCAATAATTCATAAGGAGATCCGAATTTCAATGCACATTTTGCTTCTGGATATGTTTCACTTAATATTTTTAATATTGTATTTACAATTCGTTTGTTCAATTTTTATCACCTTCATTAAAACTATACACTCCTCTATATTTTTCAGGAAGCAGCTTTGCTATTTCATACATGAAAAAATCGATTACTCTATCTTCATATTCATGTTTTTCCTCATCCTTGTTTCGACCTGGTACATGTAATTCCTTTCCTATGTTTACTGTCACCTTGGCAGGATGAAAACTTTCCAAAGCCATACCTTTATCATTTATAGGTAAAAGCTTTTCAGTTCCCCATATTCCTATGGGAACTATTCTTCCCTTAGATAATTTTTGTATAAGCACTATCCCTTTTTTCCCTTTGTTCATAGTAGATGTTCTACTCCTCGTGCCCTCAGGAAATATAAGCATATTTTCACCGGATTTAATTGCCTTTACTATATTGGAAATGGCCCCTTTATCTGCAGAATTTGGTTTTATAACTATAGTTTTCGTCATGCTCATTCCAAGTTTGGTAAGACAATCATTATTCAATTTCATCCCTGCAACAAAAGTTAAATTTTCTTTTTTAAATACGTCGCTAAGAACTAATGCATCTGAATTACTTAAATGATTACATATAAATACAATAGGCCTTTTAACTTCATTTAAATGCTCCATACCTTTAACTTCTATAGTCGCATATTTATTTAAGTAGCCATTTAACACTTTCTTCGAAATATACCTTACTAATCCCTGAGGCAGACATCCAATCAGCTTAGCCATCCATGGAGAAATCATAGATAAAGCCACCTTCCCTTTTATATATAATATAATCCTAAAATAATGTCATCATATAAATTATAATTTCAAAACATGTAAAAGTCTATTATAATAATCTTTTATATAGGAAGATTTTATATTTTTTATCTCAACATTTTTGCCCAGCATAAGTGCATTTATTATAGCATTTCTCTGAATAATATTTTTACCCCTCCATCCACAGGAAGTATTGTAATATTTTTCGATAAATGTGCTCTTATCAATATTGACAATCTCGTTTAAATCTACTCTCTCCATGAAATTGAAAGGTCTTAAATCTTCTATATTTGAATAAATAATATCGCCATTATATGGACACACTTCCTGACATGTATCACATCCAAATAGTCTTCCCTGAAATATTGGGAACCATTTACTATCTACATTTTTTTTCTGGGTAATATAAGACATGCACTTATTGGAATCCCTGTTCCCGCAGATGGCCCCTGTAGGACATGCAGTCTGGCATAAACTGCAGTTCCCGCATTTACTTTTCAAAGGGATGTCACTTTCTACCTCTATATCAGTTATTATCTCACCCAAAAATACATAGGATCCATATCTTTTCGTAATAAGCATATTATTTTTCCCTATAAATCCTATTCCACTTTGAAAAGCTATATATCTTTCAGGCAAAAAATTACTATCCACAAAATATCTGGTTTTTCCACCTAAACTCTCTATATAACCACATATTTTTTTTAAATAAGCCTCTACAACTTTATGATAATCTTTTCCCCTGGTATATAGTGAAAATTTTATATCTTTTTGTATATGATCCTTTTTAAATAAATAGGGAAAGGCAACAGATATTATTGTCTTTCCCCCGTCCATATATTCACAAGAATTAATCCTCTTCTTAATATCCTTTTCTTCGAACTCACTTTCCAGTAAATTTTCTTTCCTAAAGCAGAGATATCCTTCCAGTTCAGTATACACTCTACATTTGGTAAAGCCTACAGTATCCAAACCTATACTGTGACAATAATTTAATATTTCTCTTTTACAATCCAATATTTCACCTACTCCTACAGGAATTTTATATCACCATTTCATTATATATCTTTTTTTTATCTCCTGCATAGTCTTTTATTTCTATAACTTCTGCTCTTTTCCTATATATAATCCTCACAGGTATACCCACTGCGGTACAATCCGAAGGTATATCTTTCAAGACCACTGCATTAGCTCCTATTTTAACATTGTCCCCTACAACTATAGGTCCCAGTATTTTTGCGCCGCTTCCTATAAATACATTATTCCCAATAGTAGGATGTCTTTTTCCCGTATCTTTCCCTGTTCCCCCCAGAGTTACTCCGTGGTACAATGTTACATTGTCCCCGACTTCTGCAGTTTCTCCTATTACAACTCCCATTCCATGATCAATAAACAATCCTTTACCTATTTTAGCTCCAGGATGAATTTCTATACCAGTGAACATTCTGGATATCTGTGATATAACTCTGGCAATAAAAAAGAATTTTTTCTTATAAAAAAAATGAGATATTCTATAATGGATCAAAGCATGTATAAAAGGATATACTAAAAATACTTCTACTGGATTTCTAGCTGCTGGATCATTTTTCATGGCATTTTTAATATCATAAGCTAACAGTTTGAATGGATTTTTTATCATTATGTCACCCCCATTACTTTTATTTCCATTTAACATCTTTTCACAGGGAAGTACTCTCTGCAAAAAGATGTCCAATATACAGGAATTTAATACAATTTAATCATACAATCCCATGGAAAGATATTTCTCTCCTCCATCTGGTGCCACCGTAGCCACTTTCTTACCTTTCCCCAATTTTTGGGCTACTTGTATAGCTGCTGCTATATTAGCTCCTGAAGATATTCCAACCAATATTCCCTCTTCTTTTCCCATAAGTCTGGCATACTTAAACGCCAATTCATCTGTCACTGTAATAATATCATCTACCAGTTCCGATTTGTATATATCTGGTATAAATCCAGCACCTATACCCTGTATCTTATGTGGACCTGGCTGACCACCTGATAAAACTGGTGATGACGCAGGTTCCACAGCAATTATTTTAGTATTTTTATTCCTCTTTTTCAGATTCTCTCCCACTCCTATTAACGTTCCACCGGTACCAACACCAGCTAAAAATGCATCCACATCCTTTAAATCACTTAATATTTCTTCAGCTGTAGTTGCATAATGTTTTTGAGGATTTGCTATATTCACAAATTGCTGTGGTATATAGTAACCTTCCTTGTCCTTAGCAATTTCATAAGCTTTTTCTATAGCGCCTTTCATTCCCTTGATTCCGTCTGTGAGAACCAATTCAGCTCCATAAGCCTTTATCATATTTCTTCTCTCTACGCTCATGGTTTCCGGCATCACAATTATCACTTTATATCCCTTTAATTTACCTATCATGGCAAGGGCAATACCTGTATTGCCGCTAGTGGGTTCAACTATGGTACCTCCCGGTTCTATAAGTTTTTCTCTTTCGGCCCTCTCAATCATTCCAAGAGCAGCCCTATCTTTAATGCTTCCTCCCGGATTATATTTTTCAAGCTTAACATATATATCAGCTGAATTTTCTTCTTTAAAATTATCCAATTTAAACAAAGGTGTATTTCCTATCATATCTATAGCATTATTAAATATCATTACTATTTTCCTCCCAAAAATTTTTTAAATAATTTAATTATCCTAATAACTTCAATGACATTTGATTTTGACGTCAAAAAAACTTCCTCTCTACATTTTCTATAGAGACGAAGTTTATGCTCCGTGGTTCCACTCTTTTTGGTTCCCATAAAGAACCCACTCATAATCGAACACAGCGCTATGTTCTATCACTATAACGGGTGATCCCGATGTAACCTACTGTCAATTCGGCCCATAACTCCAAAGAGCACTTCACTTAAACTCCATTAAAAAACTTCTCAGCACACAGTTTTCTCTCTGTAAAATTTCATTTAAGCTACTTTTCTTTTTCAAAGCATTTCTGAGTAATTTACTATGATTTATATTATATATTATACAACTACCTGGATTTTTGTCAATATTTTTTTATATATTCATAATTTATTTCAAAGCTCAAAGTACAAATATAAAATATGAAATTTGGTTGATTTTGCTTATCACATGTATTATAATAAATATTAATAATAATTATTTAATAATAACAAATCAAAGTAAAAACCAGTACATTAAAAGGAGGATATAGGTAACTGATGTCAATTTATAAATTTGGGGAAAAAATCAATGACAATGCAATTAAAAATTCCGAAGGTAAATCTTTTACATCCGTGAAAAAATGGAAGTGCCTCGTATGCGGAATAATAATTGAAGGCGAGGAACCACCTAAGGTATGTCCGGTATGCGGTGCTGATTCCAGTCAATTTGTGGAAGTATCTGAAAAAAGCCCTGTAGATTTTAGCACAGATAAAAACGAACGCTTTGTAATAATTGGAAACGGAGCTGCAGGCTACTATGCTGCCGATTCCGTAAGAAAAAGAAACAAAAGCTGCAGTATAACAATCATATCTTCTGAAAATTTTTTAACCTACTACAGGCCTGAACTTTCAGATTATCTTTTAAAATCAATACCTGATAAAGACTTTTACCTTTCCGATAAAAATTGGTATAAAGACAACAACATAGAGCTCATTCTAAACTGCAATATAATAAATGTTGATACAGTATCAAAAAAAATAACTTCAGAGACAGGGCAGGAATTTCCATACGACAAACTCATACTTGCAAATGGCAGCTATAACTTTGTAATTCCAATAAAAGGTAAAGATAGGGATGGAGTATTCACTTTAAAATATAAGTCAGATGCAGAAAATATAAAAAACTATATGTCCAAATCTAAAAATGCGGTTATAATAGGAGGCGGACTTTTAGGGCTTGAAGCTGCCTGGTCAATTAAAAATTTCGGTCTAGACACTACCGTAGTCGAATTTTCAAATAGACTGCTTCCTCGACAATTAGATTCCGAGAGTGCTTTGATGTTTAAAGAAGCCGTAGATAAATCCGGGGTAGAAATAATACTTGGAGATTCCGCAGAAGAAATACTGGGAGAAGAAAGGGTAACCGGTGTACGATTAAAAAGCGGTAAAATTATAAAAGCCGATATGGTGCTGTTTTCCGTTGGTATACGTCCCAACAAACAACTGGTAGAAAATACAGATATAAAAACAGATAAAGGCATCATAGTAAATGATAAAATGGAGACCTCTATAAAAGATATATATGCCTGTGGGGACATCTGCCAATACAATGGGAGAGTTTACGGAAATTGGCCTGCTTCTGAAAACATGGGTAAAGTTGCTGGAGCTAATGCTTCAGGAGACGAATCACATTTTTCAGACTTTATATCCTCTTCTTTTTTTACTTCAATGAACGTAAACTTGTTTTCATGTGGTGATATTTCATCGGAATCTCAGACACTGACTTTAAAAGATGCACCAGCTGGAAAATATCAAAAATTATTCTTTGAAAACAATAAGTTAATAGGTGGAATATTAATGGGAGATACAAAAAAATCCGGCAAAATTATTTTAGCAATACAGAATAAAAAATGTATGCAGGATATAATAAAAGAAAACCCTTTCATTTAATTCTTTAAATTGAAAAAAACAAACCGACTCTTATAACTATAGTCGGTTTGTTTTTTTCTCATGTTTAAACAGCACTGCATTGACCTCTCCCCCCAATATTATTATAACAGCCAGAATAAAAAGCCAGGTGAGAAGAGCTATTGCGGCTCCTATGCTGCCGTAGATTATAGAGTAATTGGCAAAATTATTGACATAAAATGCAAAAATCATGGATATTATCACAATACTAATTGTGGAAAACACCGCCCCTGGAATTACCTCTCTCCATACAAGTTTTATACTGGGAGTGTAGATATAAACTGCAGAAAAAATAAATACTGTAGAAACAAATATAATTACATATCTCAATATATCCCATATAAAATTAAATTCTTCAGAAAATCCAAGGTTAAAAGCTATTAAACTTCCAAGCATCTGCCCAAATACCAAAAATAATATGGTAATTATCATTATGATCGTTATTCCGAGAGTGCACAATATAGCTACAGCATATATCTTTACTATGGATCTGTGTTCCTTTTGATTGTATGCCTTATTGAGTCCTTTTATCACTGCATGAAACCCTCCAGAAGAAGCCCATATTGTAAAAATTAAACTCAGATATATCAATTGAGTATTTTTAGTAACTGTAATTCTGAGAACTGTGCTCTCTACTAACTCCAGTACATTTTTAGGTAATATATAGCTCAAAACTGTAAGTATATCACTACTGCTCACATCACTATACCCTATAAAACTTATAATAAATATAAGGAAAGGGAAAAAAGAAAATATCAAACTATAGGCAAGCTGAGAAGCAAGTGCTAGAACATCGTCTTCCATAAATCTAAAGATAAGCTCTTTTATTTTATATACAGTATTTTTTTTCAACTACATATTCCCCCTTTCATGTACTAGCCTACTAAATAATTTTCTTGATTTTCATACTATAAATAATATGCTGCATTTTTACTAATATTATAATTTCCCCATTTAAATGCTAAATTATAAATAACTCAAAAAGGAGCGCAGCATAATCATGCTACAGCTCCTTTTTTGGGGGAATAATGTTAAATATTACTAGAATTTATTTGAAATATCTATTCAGCAGCCCTGTAAATGCAGCTCCGTGCCTTGCTTCGTCTTTACACATTTCATGTACAGTATCATGAATTGCATCATAATTTAATTTTTTCGCCAGCGTTGCCAAATCCTTTTTACCCTTGCATGCTCCAGCTTCTGCTTCTATTCTCATCTGCAAATTTTTCTTTGTATCTGGTACTACCACTTCTCCCAATAATTCTGCAAATTTGGATGCATGTTCTGCCTCTTCAAAAGCTATTCTCTTATATGCTTCTGCAACTTCTGGATACCCTTCTCTATCAGCTTGACGGCTCATGGCAAGATACATTCCAACTTCAGAACATTCTCCAGTAAAATTAGCTCTCAATCCCTCTAATACCTGAGGATCCACTCCTTTGGCAACACCTATTTTATGCTCATCTGCCCAAGCAGCTGAATCCTCGGATTTTTCCACAAATTTATCTGACGGCGCACCACATACAGGACATTTTTGAGGTGCCCTTTCTCCTTCATAAACATATCCACAAACTGAACAAACAAATTTTTTCATAATAAAATTCCTCCTAAAATTTATTTTATGTAATTAATTTATTAACTCTTTTGAACAATTATTATTATATAATATTAATTGTTATTTTGCAAGAACTTTTTTATTTATTTTAAAAAAAGTTTTGAGGTATGCATGGGGCATACCTCAAAACTAAAACTTTCTAATCTCCTTTAATATACTATTTTCTACTTTACTGCAGTCCGGTACATAGCTTTTAAGCAATTTCATCCTGCCCTCCAATGTATAATTTCCCAGAAATGCAGGTATAAGGAAACTATCACCTTTAGATATGGTTTCAGATCCACCATCATATATTATCTTTCCCTGTCCATCAACACAGGTAAATATATAAAATCTTTCTCTGTCACTGTCTTCCGAAGCCCTATCCAAAATATCATATAATTCCAGTGAAAACTCTCTCGCAAGGCATAAATAGGTCTTTTCAAAGCCTTCTCTTTTTAAGGTAATTCCTCTGCTCTTTTCTCCCTTCAAACTTAGATCCACTACATCCAGTGCTTTTTTAACATGAAGTTGCCTTCCCCTACCATAGTCATAGACTCTGTAGGTGACATCACTGCTCTGCTGAATCTCTGCTATAATAACTCCCTCGCATATAGCATGAACAAGTCCACTTTTTATAAAATACACATCTCCCTTTTTAACAGGTATTTTATTCATAAACTTTTCCAGATTACCCTGCTCAATTGCATTTTTAAATTGCTGCATAGTACAATTTTTCTTCGTCCCTACTATTAAACTTGCACCTTCAAAGGCATCTACTACATACCATACCTCTGACTTCCCAGAATCATTTTCCACTTTACCTGCATATGCATCATTTGGGTGCACCTGTATGGAAAGTTTATCTGTAGCATTTATCAATTTTATAAGAAGAGGAAATCTCTTCACTCTAATTTCAGTTCCTAAAAGTCTTTCTCCTAGTTTATCAATAAGTTCATCAAATTTAATTCCCTTTAATTCTCCGTTTGCCACTATTCCTGTACCATTTTTATGACACGCAATATCCCAGCTTTCTCCTATCTTCCCCTCTGGAAGATTATTCCTGAAGGCTTCTAAATCTCTTCCTCCCCAAATTTTTTTATAATATAGATTCTCAAATTTTATAGGATACAAAGTAATCCATCTCCTTATACATTAAAATTCGGTAACTATATTATAACTCTTACAAACATTTATTTTTCTTTATATAAAAAAATAATATACAGAAAAATTGATCCAGGATCACTGTTTCGTAGACTTTTCTATATATTATGCCTTAATTCTCAATATATTTTTTTATCTCTTCAAAACCGGTATTATCTAAACTGCTTATTTTAAATACCCTCTCAGCACCCGCCATCTTCAATATTTCTTCTAATATAGCAATATCACCGCTTTTTCTGCAAAGATCCATTTTAGTTATTATACCTATAAGCGGTTTGGCAAACATACCCGCAAAACTAGGCGGAAATACAACATTTAAATTTGTACACTCCTGAAAAATAGCTATGACATCACAATCTGCTGAAAGAACTGAAATTGCACTATAGAGTCTATTTTCTATATATTCACCCGGTGTATCCATAAATGCACCATTTAAAAATTCTGGAGTCTGAGTTTTTTTATAACTTATTTTCTCCCCTGACATAGCTTGACAAAAAGTAGTTTTCCCAGAACCCGTTTTTCCTATTAGCAATAAAGTTTTCATAACAACTCCCCTATGATTTAGTTATATCGGCTACAGAAAATTTAAGTACCTTGCTCAATAAATTGAGCACTTCTCGAAGAGCAGATTCCACACTGGAAACATCTCCAGTTATAACTAAAGATCCACTGAATCTATCTACAAATCCAATATATACCTGTGCTGCCTTAGTAGCCACATCTGCTGCTATAATTGCAGCTTCACTGGGAGTTATAGTAAGTATCCCTATTGCATTCATATTTTCATTTATCAGTCCAAGCTTTCTGTATAAATCCCTATTGGGATTTGCTATTACATGTGCCAGTGTAACTTGTTTACCCGGAACATATTCTTGTATTACCCTTTGTTTTTTTTCCATAGATTATCACCACAAATACCTTTATAAATATTAAAAAATATGTCTTTTGTACACTACTCCTATGTGTAAATTTTACAATTGAAATGAATATTTGTCAATTCCCATATTTTCTAATCATAAATATCCTTAAATAATTTTTTTACAGCCTCTACCTGCGGTTTTCTAGGATTTGTACCGGTGGTTTTATCTTCAATAGCCACTTTAGCCAATTCTTCCAGATTGTCATTGAATTCTTTTTCAGGTACTCCTAATTGTTTAAGTGAATCAGGAATATTTAAATCTCTAAGAAGATCTTTTATAGCCTCAATTAAATTCCTGACCGCCTGCCTTACACTGCTGGAAGGTACACCAATTATGTTTGCCAGGTATGCATACTTTTCAGCTGTCTTCATATACTCACCTGAATTAAATTCCTCGATGTCCGCATTATATTCTATAACATGGGGCAATATTACAGCATTGCTCCTTCCATGAGATATATGATATCTAGCACCAATGGTATGGGCCATGCCATGGTTTAACCCCAATGCAGCATTATTAAATGCCATTCCTGCCATGCAGGAAGCATTATGCATCTTTTTTCTGGCCTCTAAATCATTTCCATTCCTATATGCTTTCAAAAGATTTTCAAAAACAAGTTTTACAGCTTTCTCTGCCAAAGCATCGGTAAAATCATTGGCATTAATGGACACGTAGGATTCTATGGCATGAGTCAATACATCCATTCCGGTATCTGCAGTAACAAAATCTGGAACTGTCTTCACTAAATCCGCATCCAATATGGCCTCATCAGGTAATAATTCCTCTGCTACAAGTGTAGATTTTATATTATTTTTTTTATCTGTTATAACCGAAAAATCAGTGACTTCTGAACCAGTGCCACTAGTAGTAGGTATAGCTATAAATTTTATTTTTTTATTTTCTCTGGATTTATTTAATTTAGAAATAAAATATTTTATGGCTTTCGCCGAATCTATAGCGGAGCCCCCTCCCAAGGCTATTATAATACTTGAATTGAACTTTATCATATTCTCTACACCTCTTACCACTATATCTGTGGAAGGATCTGGAGTTATATCTGAAAATACCTGATATTCAGATTGAGTTTTTGCCAATTCTCCAGTTACCATATTTATAGTACCTGATTTGACCATAAATGGATCTGTAACTATAAATATTCTCTCATTTTTAAATTTGCTTAATCTCTGTAAAGAATGATCTCCAAAATGTACTTGAGTTTGAACTTTAAAATCACCCATAATTTTCCTCCTTCTATACAACAACAGTTTCTATTGTAACTTATAACTACATCTACATTAAAAATGATATTATAATAATTATATACATTAATATGCAAAATATAAAGACATATTATTCTGCTATATTAAAATTATTTACATATTAAACTAAGATTCAAATTACGGGTAAGTTGCCAGCTTTTCATCAAGTGATTCCAAGGTTTAAACGAGGAGAAACTTGCAGACAAGTTTTTTATCCCAACCTAGGAACCACCTCTACAATAATAAATTTCAAAAACTATTTTTCTATTACAACCACAGGTTTAATTAAATCCTTAGGTTTATCTTTCATTAGCAAAAGTGCTT
Source organism: Clostridium sp. MT-14 (assembly GCF_042436595.1). NCBI lineage: Bacteria > Bacillati > Bacillota > Clostridia > Eubacteriales > Clostridiaceae > Clostridium > Clostridium sp. MT-14. The sequence continues at coordinate 11,119 of NZ_JBHMIY010000035.1, read as the reverse complement.
TCTCTATATTTTCAAAACCGCTATAAACATGGGTAACAAGTTTGCTTATATCAACCCGTCCATATCTTACAAGATCTATTAACCTTTGGACCCTAAGTCTTCCTCCAGGACAAAGCCCTCCTCTTATGGTTTTATGAGCCATTCCACATCCCCATGCTTCACGGGGTACAGGCAAAAAATCTCCCTTCCCATGATAATTTACATTGGAAACCACTCCTCCGGGTTTAACCATAGTTATAGCTTGTGCTAAAGTGTCAACATTTCCTCCAGCTATAATCACACGATCAACGCCCTTTCCATGGGTCAAGCTCATGATCTGTTCAACTATATCTCCTTCTTTGTAGCTTATTATATCAGTTGCCCCATAACTCCTGGCAACCTCAACACAAACCGGTCTAGTTCCAACACCTATAAGTCTTCCTGCTCCACGCAGCCTGGCTCCTGCCACAGCCATCAGCCCCACCGGTCCTATACCTATAACTACCACACTCTGTCCTAATTCTATCTCAGCCAATTCTGCACCATGAAAACCCGTAGTCATCATGTCAGTTATCATAACTGCGCTCTCTACAGGTATTTCATCTGGTAAAATTTCAAGATTGGCATCTGCTTCATTTACATGAAAATAATCTGCAAAAACTCCATCTTTAAAATTGGAATATTTCCACCCAGCAAGCATTCCTCCTGAATGTTGAGGATATCCTGACTGAGATTCCAATGTCCCCCAATCCGGTGTTGTACATGGCACTATTACTCTGTCACCTGGTTTGAAATCTTTGACCATATTTCCTATTTCAACTACTTTTCCCACTGCCTCATGTCCTAGAATCATATTGCTTCTCTCTCCAAGTGCCCCTTCAAATACAGTATGAATATCAGAAGTGCATGGTGATACAGCCAATGGAGACACTATGGCATCATATGGGCCTGCTTTTGGTGCATCTTTTTCAACCCATCCTACTTTACCTGGACCTATCATTGCAAAACCTTTCATAAAATAAAAACCTCCTAACTTACAAAATATTGTACTGTTATCTTAGAGCAAAATCCGTTCCAATAATTCTCACTAAATTACAATATGAGAAATTTTCAAATTAAAGAAAAGCCTATTTACAATAATAAAGCGACTAAAATGGCGCTTATAAATTATTTAAAATAGGTTAAATTTTTAATTATTTTTTTGCAAATCAAATTCTCTCAAAAATAAGATTGTTGTTAAATGCTACAATATTTATTCAATTACTGTTTTATTTTACAACATTGTTGTTTTTTTATACATTATTTCAATTTCAAGTCCATAAAAATTTGATAAATATTTATCATCTAATTTTTATATCAAACTTCCTTATTTTAGTATATAAGGTACTTCTATTTATTTTTAAAATTTTAGCAGCTTTGGTAATATTGAAATTACATTTATGCAGGCAATCTACTATGGCTATTTTGTCCCATTGATCTAGAGAATACATATCATACTCAAAATTCTCCTCCTTACAACTTATTTGTGTTTCACGAAAATCCGAGTCCTTAAATTCAAAAGAGGTATTCCCATTCATATTTACAATATTTTCAATGCAATTCTCAAGTTCTCTTACATTTCCGGGCCAATTGTAATTTAAAATCTTCTGATATAATTCAGGGTTTATCTTTGGTATAGGCTTTTTCAATTTCAGGGACTTAACCTTTAAAAAATGATTGATGAGAATTTTCACATCATTCCCTCTATCTCTAAGAGGAGGAACATACAGCGGAATCACACTTAATCTATAATACAGATCCTCCCTAAAATTTCCCCTTTCCACTTCTTGTTTTAAGTCCTTATTAGTTGCTGCAATAATTCTCACATCCACAGCTATGCACCTGTTTCCACCAATCCTTGTAACACACCCTTCTTGAAGTACCCTAAGCAAATTAACCTGCATGTCCAGAGGCATTTCACCTATTTCATCCAAAAATAATGTTCCTCCATCTGAAAGCTCAAATTTACCAGCACGTCCACCCTTTCTAGCCCCTGTAAAAGCACCTTCTTCGTACCCAAACAATTCACTTTCTATTAAATTTTCAGGTATTGCACCACAATTTACAACTACAAAAGGATAGTTTTTTCTTTTACTTCCATTATGAATTGACTGGGCAATAAGCTCTTTTCCAGTTCCACTCTCACCCTGGATTAAAACTGTAGATGGACTATCTGCCACCTCCTTCGACTGCTCTATCAATTTGAGTACTATATCGCTTTCACCTATCAGATCATCAAAGGTATAAGTTGCTGTCTTACCTATGTATTTGTTTACAAGATTATATACCTTATTCATATTTCTAAACATGGCTACCATTCCTATTACAGCACCATTTCGATCTCTTATAGGATACACATTCAGATTAAGCCTTTGTTTCTTATCTTCATGTGAATATATTATCTCTCTATTTTCATATAATCTACCTTCTTTTAATTCTTTAAATATATATACCCAATTATTTAAAATACTGTCTATGTTCTCACCAACAACTTCCTTCTTTACATATAGAAGTTCGCAGGCACTGTTATTTATGGCTCTTATTTTACCATTATTATCCACAGCAATAATTCCTGAATTAATAGAATTTATAACCTTGTCCATATATTGATGTGCCTGAAATAATTCATACTGGGTTTTTTCCACCTTTAACTGGTTTTCTACATATCGTACTGACGCAGCTACAAGCCCTAGAGTATGAGGGTGTTCTAACTGGCGTCTCCCTGTAAGATTTAAACATCCTATTACATTACCCTTTACATCATGAATAATATCCGCAGAACAAGTCCAGGTATAATATGTAGTTATAAAGTGTTCTTCTCCCGATATTTGAACAGCACAATCTTCATAAAGAGCAACACCTATTGCATTAGTGCCTGTACTTCTTTCACTCATGTCAGCCCCTTCTACAATTCCCATTTTTTTCTCATCCTCTATTACATCCTTATCGCCTATAATCGTAAGCACAATGCCATTTTTATCTATAAGATACAGCGAAAATCCTGAATCTTTTAAAAATTTATATAGCACTTTCATAAAGGGAACAGCAATTTTTATAAGTTTTTCATTTTCTCTAAGCACTGTATGAAATTCTTCATTTTTAAGTATTCTCGTAGGGAAAACCCTATCTTTATCTATCCCGTATTGAATACACCTTTTATGAGATTCTAATATCTCTTCATTGATGTGAAAAATAATAACACCTCCTTTGCATCAAAAGATTAGGATCCATAACCGTGTTCTCATATTATAGATTGATCATACCATAAATCAAAAAAAAAGGCGATCCATCACACCACCTATGGAGGTGGAAGATTTCTCGCCAATTGATGTTAAAATATAAATTCAGTGCAGCGGGAGAGCCAGCAATAAAATATTTGAACTTTATTTTTCAAAGAAAAGTTTTATGTCATCTTCTACTGATCCTATGCCTGCAATTCCAAAATTCTCAACCAATACATTAGCTACATTTTCGGAAAGAAATGCAGGAAGAGTAGGGCCAAGATGAATATTTTTCACGCCAAGATACAACAGTGCCAGCAGAACTATTACGGCTTTCTGCTCATACCATGCAATATTATATACAATAGGAAGATCATTTATATCCTCAAGTCCAAAAACTTCTTTCAATTTCAATGCAATCACTGCCAATGAATAGGAATCGTTGCATTGTCCTGCATCAAGTACACGGGGAATTCCCCCAATATCGCCCAGCTGAAGCTTGTTGTATTTATATTTCGCACATCCTGCTGTAAGAATAATTGCATCTTTTGGCAGTGCTTTTGCAAAATCAGTATAATAATTTCTGGACCTGGCTCTTCCGTCACATCCTGCCATAACAACAAATTTTTTAATAGCACCTGATTTTACTGCATCCACAATTTTATCTGCCAATGCAAGAACCTGATTATGTGCAAATCCCCCTATAATTTCACCACTTTCTATTTCAACAGGAGGCGCACACTTTTTGGCATGTTCAATAATCTGGGAAAAATCTTTTTCTTCTCCTACTTCACCTTTAATATGCTTACACCCTGGAAATCCTGCTGCACCAGTAGTGTAAAGTCTATCCTTATAGCTAGCTTTAGGCGGCACTATACAATTGCTGGTCATAAGAATAGGTCCATTAAAGCTCTCAAATTCTTCTTTTTGCTTCCACCACGCATTTCCATAGTTTCCTGCAAAATGAGAATACTTCTTGAATGCTGGATAATAATGAGCTGGAAGCATTTCAGAATGGGTATACACATCAACGCCAGTTCCCTCTGTCTGTTTTAGAAGCATCTCCAGATCCCTAAGATCATGTCCCGAAATCAATATACCAGGATTGTTTCTTACTCCTATATTTACTTTTGTAATTTCAGGATTGCCATAGGAAGATGTATTTGCCTTATCCAAAAGTTCCATGACATTAACGCCATATTTCCCAGTTTCAAGTGTCAATGCCACTAGATCATCCACACCCAAAGTATCATCTAATGTTTTTGCCAATGCCCTCTGCAAAAACGCATCAACTTCCTCATTGTCTTTCAAAAGCGCATTTGCATGCTTGCTATAGGCTGATAGGCCTTTTAAACCATAGGTAATCAATTCACGCAGACTTCTTATATCTTCATTCTTTGTTGAAAGAACTCCAACACCAGCTGCCTTTAACGCAAATTCATGTCTATTGGAACTGTACCAGGCTGCTGCTTCTGGAAGATCATTTTTATTGTCCAGCTGTTTTAACAGTTCTTCTTTCTTTTCCAGAGTTTCAAGAATTCTTGAAACTATCATATCTTCATCAAAGTTAGCATTTGTTATTGTTGTAAACATATTGGATGTCACCAAATGATTTATTTCACTACTCACTTTTTTTCCTTCAGCACGCAGTGCTGTAGTAACTGCAGATATCCCTTTTGTCACATATACAAGCAAATCCTGCATAGCTGCTACCTCAGGTTTTTTGCCGCATACTCCCACCTTAGTACAGCCTGTACATCCTGCTGTTTCCTGACATTGATAACAAAACATTTTATTTACCATGATTATGTTCCTCCTTCTGATCTTTTTATTTCTTTCGATAAATCTATATTAGCAGGAGTCCTTAAGAAATTCCGTAACATAGGTTACATGAATTTAACATTTTATATGTAATATTTAATTTTGTAACTATATAACAGTTATAACCATACTATTAAATTAAGAGTAAAAAATGGGAGTTATATGTATGTACAATTATAATAGCTTTAGATTTGAAAATGAAATGGAACCTTTTGAAGAGCTTTACTGCCCTTACTGCCAATTTTGCACTTTTTTATATCCTGCACAGATGACAAGACAACAGAATAAACTTCCTCCTGGTCCTCCTCCAATTAGCGCCCCCGCAAAACAAAAATCAAATTTAAAATCCGGGCCTCAATTAAAAGCAGTTGATCCTACTTCTTTAAGACCTTGTACATTTAAATATGTTTATATCTGGCCGAAAAGAGGAAATCCTTTCTGGGCCTGGATAATCAACGTAGGCAGGAGATCTGTTTCCGGATACAGGTGGTATAGAGGTAGATGGGCATACTTCGGAATGGATTTAAAACAAATAGAAAGTTTTATATGCTACTAACTACAAAGAAGCTGTTACGAAATAAATTTGAAATAGCAATTTAGATAAATAAATATCTTGAAAAAACAAAAAATGCGTTTGAAAAAGGCTTAATAGTCCTAATTTAAACCGCATTTTTTGTATATTATTTTCTTGCAGGACTATTTTTCAATAGTCCCTAAACCAATTTTAAACCTAATTAGCCTTAGAATTAGCTTCTAATTCTCTAAAACCACGCCCACTTGTTACTGCCGGTAATGATACAGCTACGAAAAATCCTATGATCAAAAATACTCCTAAAGTCCACATTCCTGCAACAGCATTATTGTATCTAGTCATCAACGCTCCCACAACATACGGTCCTACAAAGCCGCCCAGATTTCCAATAGCATTTATAACTCCACGGCAGCCTCCTGCCACATCTGCAGAAAATAACATTGGAGGCATAGTCCAGAATGGTCCATTTCCAGCTTCATAAAATGCACCACATCCTATCATAAATGCATAGGATACCCATACATATTTGCCAAATTGTACAGAACATATCAGGCATACGCCGAATAACAACATGGGAATTGCAGTCGACATCTTGGAATTATGTGTTTTATCACTTATATTACCGAATACCCACAATCCAACCATACCTGCAACGAAAGGAAACATTGAAAGAAATCCTATACCCGTTATTCCCGTTTTACTAATTGACTTAAGTAACGTAGGCAGCCATAAAGTAAAACCATAAACTCCTATTTGATAGCAGAAGTACACAATACTTAATTTAACCATGTTTATATTTCTCAATGCCTGTCCAAAAGTAAGTTTTGCTGCTACATTTTTATCCATGGCAGCTTTTTCCTCTGCAAGCTTTGAATCGATGTAATCCTTTTCCTCTTTGCTAAGCCATTTTGCATTCTCAGGACGATCCGTAATAAGAGGCAGCCAACAAAGCATTAATAATAATGCCAATATTCCTTCACCTATAAACAAAAGACGCCAGCTGCTCAATACAATTAGCCAACTGGAAATAGGCCCAGTTATCATATTTGCCACAGCAAGATTCATGATAAAGAAAGCATTTGCTCTTCCTCTCTCTTCCATTGGAAACCAGTGAGTAATAATAACCAGTATGGCAGGCCAAACTCCACCTTCAGCAACTCCTAAACAAAATCTTAAAATCAAAAGCTGTGTTGAATTATGAACAAACCCCTCTACAATAGCAAATATACTCCAGGCAATTATTGAAAAACTAATAAATTTTTTTGCACTTCCGTGTTCTGCCATGTTCCCGCCTGGAATTTGCAAAACCATGTAGCCGATAAAGAAAATACCAGAGGCAAGTCCACTCATGGAAGCTGTCAAATTCAAAGCTTCACTCATGCCACCTGCAATGGCAAAACTTATATTGGTACGATCCATAAATGCAACAATATAAACCAGTATACAAACCGGAATAATATGTGTCCAACGCCTTTTTGGAATTTTCTTAACTTCTGTTTCCATATCTCCATCCTCCTAATTATTAAATTAATTATATAAATGAGCAGAACAGTAAAATTGTATTTATTTACTCCATTTCTGTTACATGTTATAATTATGATGGACAGCTGAAAATCCTATTTTATACTATAGTATAGTTATTAATTCATTTATAGATACCCCATATCACTATCTAAGAAAGTGATATGAATTAGCTGTCAGTTATTATTGAGAGAGAGTTTTTCCTATCCCCGACTAATAAATAGGAAAAAACAAACTCTCTTTCTGTCTATTTTCAAATGTTCATCATTTTGTGTAATAACATGTAATTTACTTGAGTCTTTCACTTTTTACACAATTCTGCTCATTTATTATCTAAAATTTATTTTGCCAGCTTTTTATATATATCCAGTCTTTCTCTTGCGTCTCTTTCCGTTATTGTGTACATTTCATCTGCTTTATCAGGTAATATTTTTTTCAATGAAGCATATCTAACCTCACCTAATAAGAAATTTTTAAAGTCTCCATCTGGCTCTTTAGAATCCAATATAAAAGGATTTTTTCCTTCAGCCTTTAATGCTGGATTAAATCTATAAAGTGGCCAATACCCACATTCTACAGCTCTTTTCCCCTCTTCCTGACTTTTGTTCATTCCACATTTCAATCCGTGATTGATGCATGGTGCATATGCAATTATAAGTGATGGACCTTCATATGCTTCTGCCTCTCTTATAGCTTTAAGTGTCTGATTCTTATCAGCACCCATACAGATCTGAGCAACATATACATACCCATAGGTCATTGCCATAAGCCCAAGATCTTTCTTTTTCGTTCTCTTTCCTCCCGAAGCAAACTTTGCAATAGCCGATGATGGAGTTGCTTTAGAAGATTGTCCTCCTGTATTTGAATAAACTTCCGTATCCACTACAAGTACATTTACATCCTCACCTGTGGCCAATACGTGATCAAGGCCCCCATATCCTATATCGTAAGCCCATCCATCTCCACCAAATAACCATTGTGATTTCTTAATGAAGAAATCGCTTAAATTAAACAATTCTTTAGTAAGATCATTTTTATATTTTTCCTTTTCAAGCAGCGGCATGATTTTAGATTTTGCTGCTTTAGATTCTGAAGCACTGTTCATATTTTTTATCCATTCTCTCAGTGCTACTTTCAATTCACTGGAAATATCAGATTCCATAGCTTTCTCAGCAATATTTTTCATTTTTTCTCTTGTCTGGTTGATACCCACATACATTCCATAGCCATATTCAGCATTATCCTCAAATAATGACATAGCCCATGCAGGTCCATGGCCTTCAGCATTGACAGTATATGGAGTAGAGGGAGTAGACCCTGACCATGCTGAAGAGCAGCCAGAGGCATTAGCTATAAGCATTCTATCTCCAAATAACTGCGTTATGAGTTTCATATACGGAGTCTCACCACATCCGCCGCAGGCACCGCTAAATTCAAGCAGCGGCTGTTCAAATTGACTTCCTTTAACAGTATCAGTGCCTATAGGATTCTTAACTGGAAGTTTAATTGCATAATCAAACTTTTCCTGTTCACAAGTCTGCGTATCTATTGGTTTCATGACAAGGGCATCACGAGGGCATACATCTGCACAGCTGCCGCATCCTGTACAATCAAGGGCACTCACAGCCATAGAAAACTTATATCCATCAAATTTCTTTCCACCCTTAGCATCCATAAATTTCATTCCCTTTGGAGCACGTTGTACTTCACCTTCATCCAATAATATCGGCCTAATTACTGCATGTGAGCATACATATGAACATTGATTACACTGTATGCATCTTTCAGGCTGCCATTCTGGAACATTTACAGCAACTCCCCTTTTCTCATATGCCGCAGCTCCATTTTGAAAAGTTCCATCCTCCATTCCAACGAAGGAACTCACCGGAAGCAGATCTCCTTCTTGTCTGTTCATAACATCCACTATATTTTTTATATAATCTGGTCTATCAGATTCCGTCTTTTCCTCCATTTTAGCATCAGCCCAGCTTTTAGGTACATTTATTCTGACAATAAATTCTGCTCCACTATCCACTGCTTTTTGATTCATCCTAACTACATTTTCACCTTTTCTTCCATATATATCAGCTATGGCTTCTTTGAGATACCTAGTTGCATCTTCTACAGGTATGATTTTAGCAAGTGTAAAAAATGCCGACTGCATTATCATGTTGATTCTTCCGCCAAGTCCTATTTCCTGTGCTATCTTCACAGCATTTACGGTATAGAATTTAATATTGTGTTCTGCAATATATTTTTTCATTGCCGCTGGTAATTTTTCATCAACTTCGTTTCCATCCCAAATTGTATTTAAAAGGAATGTACCTCCGTCCTTGATGCCGTCAAGAACATTATATTTATATACGTATGCCTGATTATGGCAGGCCACATAATCCGCTGAATTTATCAGATAAGTAGATTTTATAGGTTTCTTACCAAACCTCAAATGAGAAATTGTAATTCCTCCTGATTTCTTAGAATCATAGGAAAAATATCCTTGAACATACATATCCGTATGATCCCCTATAATCTTAATGGCACTTTTATTAGCTCCAACAGTTCCGTCTGAACCAAGTCCCCAAAATTTACACTGCTTTGTTCCTTCTGGAACCGTTGATAAATGTCTTGTAATCGGAAGTGATGTATGTGTCACATCATCCACAATACCAATTGTAAAACCATTCTTTGGAGAATCATCTCTTAAACTATCATACACAGCTGCAATCTGCGAAGACGTCGTATCTTTCGAACCGAGACCATATCGTCCTCCAACAATTATCATATCTCTATTTTTCCTAAAATAAGCATTTGTTACGTCAGTGTACAATGGTTCCCCAAGTGAACCAGCTTCCTTTGTTCTATCTAATACAGCTATTTTTTTAACTGTCTCAGGTATATATTTGAAGAAATGTTTTAATGAAAAAGGCCTATATAAGTGAACTTTAAGAACTCCTACTTTTTCCCCATTGTTATTTAGATAATCTACAGTTTCTTCTATAGTATCGCAGACTGAGCCCATTGCTATGATCATCCTATCGGCTTCAGGAGATCCATAGTAATTGAACAAATGATAATCAGTTCCTATAAGTGAATTTATTTGCTGCATGTAGTCTTCAACTATCTCAGGTAACCTCAAATAGTATTTATTCGAAGCTTCCTTCTGTTGAAAAAAGATATCTGGATTTTGAGTAGTTCCCCTCGTTACAGGATGTTCTGGATTCAAAGCATTTTTCTGAAACTTTCTCAGTGCTTCATAGTCTACCATTTTTGCCAGATCATCATAATCCCATATTCTAATTTTCTGAATTTCATGTGATGTTCTAAAGCCATCAAAAAAACTCAAAAATGGTATTCTCCCTTTAATGGCAGAGAGATGTGCGACTGGTGAAAGATCCATAACTTCCTGAACTCCACCTTCAGCCAAAAGTGCAAAACCCGTTTGTCTTGTAGCCATGACATCTCCATGATCCCCAAATATACTCAAAGCATGACTGGACAAAGTTCTAGCGCTAACATGAAATACACCTGGCAGCAATTCTCCTGCTATCTTGTACATATTTGGAATCATCAGCAACAATCCCTGCGAAGCTGTAAAAGTGCTGGAAAGAGATCCCGATTGAAGTGCACCGTGAACTGCGCCTGAGGCCCCTCCTTCTGACTGCATTTCTACAATCTTCACTCTTTGTCCAAATATATTTTTTCTCCCCTGCACAGACCATTCGTCAATATATTCTGCCATTGGTGACGATGGTGTAATAGGATATATCGCTGCTGTTTCAGTAAAAGCATATGCTACATGAGCAGCAGCAGCATTACCATCCATAGTTTTCCATTTTATTTTATTTAGACTCATTATGCTTCACTTCTTTCTATATTTTATGGATTGGTTTTGTTAATAAGTCTATATTATTCTATTCTAGCAATTGATTTCGCTAATTTCTTTTTATCTCCCAAATTCTCCTGTCTAGCTATCATTATTCTCTGTGCCTGAGGTGAACCTGCCCCG